>NZ_JACDDV010000089.1 GCF_013816785.1 Sphingomonas sp.
GACGAGGCGTTGGCGGAACAGCACCGCCTGATCGCGGCGCAACAAGGATTGAGGGAGAGGCTGGCGTCGCTCGCCGGCACCGACTAAGCGGCCTCAGTAGAATCAGAGAGACATGGCAAAAAACGAACCTATCGAAGTCGATTCCGGCGAATCCGGCGACGAGCCCCTGCTCGACCTCAACGACGCCTCGATCAAGAAGATGATGGCGCGCGCCGAAAAGCGCGGCACGATCACCATCGACGAGATCAACGCCGCGATCCCGGCCGACCAGAATGAAATGATCGAGGACATCATGTCGCGCCTCTCGGAGCGCGGTGTGTCGGTCGTCGAAAATGAGGATTCGGAAGACGACGACGACGACGACGAGAAAGAAAAAGAGAAAGAGGAATCGAACCTCGAGGATGAGGTCGACCCGCTCGACGACGGCGGCCCGCGCCCGGCCGCGGCGACCAAGAAGGAAGCGGTCGACCGCACCGACGATCCCGTCCGCATGTACCTGCGCGAGATGGGCGCGGTCGAATTATTGAGCCGCGAGGGCGAAATCGCCATCGCCAAGCGCATCGAGGCCGGCCGCGACATCATGATCTGGGGCCTGTGCGAAAGCCCGATCACCTTCAACGCCATCATCCAATGGTCGAACAACCTCAACAACGGCACCATGCAGCTGCGCGAGATCCTCGACCTCGATGCGATGCTGTCCAAGGGCCCGACCGCGGAACAGATCGCTGCCGGCGAGGCCGAAGGAGCCGAGGACGGCGAGATCAGCGAAAAGACCGCCGGCCCCTCGATCAAGGAAGAGGAAGACGTCGCCGACGAGCCCGCCCCGACCGCGGAGCAGGACGAGGAGGATATGGTCGACCGGCGGACCAAACCGGTGGTCGAGGAGGAGGAAGAGGACAATACCTTAAGCCTCGCCCAGATGGAGGAGACCCTCACTCCCCAGGCGCTCGAGACGTTCGCCCGGATCACCTCGATCTTCAAGAAATTCTCCAAGGTCCAGGCGGCGCGGATGGATGCGCTCGCCACCATCACCGAGTTCAGCGCGTCGGACGAAAAGAAATATCACAAGCTGCGCGAACAATTGACCGCCGAGGTTGAAAGCGTCCAGTTCCACGGCAGCAAGATCGAATATCTGGTCGAGCAATTGTACAGCTACAACCGCCGCCTCAACGCGCTTGGCGGGCAGATGCTGCGCCTCGCCGAACGCCACAAGGTCCCGCGCCGCGCCTTCCTCGAAAGCTATATGGGCCACGAGCTCGACGAGGGCTGGCTGGCAAGCGTTTCGGGCACCGACAAGAAATGGGCCGCCTTCGCCACCACCGAGGCCGACACGGTCGAGCGCATCCGCGCCGAAATCGCCGAGATCGCGCAGCAGACCGGCACCTCGCTTGGGGAATTCCGGCGCATCGTCAACATGGTCCAGAAGGCCGAGCGCGAAGCCCGCATCGCCAAGAAGGAAATGGTCGAGGCCAACCTCCGCCTGGTGATCTCGATCGCCAAGAAATACACCAACCGCGGACTCCAGTTCCTCGACCTCATCCAGGAAGGCAATATCGGGCTGATGAAGGCGGTCGATAAGTTCGAATATCGCCGCGGCTATAAATTCAGCACCTACGCCACATGGTGGATCCGCCAGGCGATCACCCGCAGCATCGCCGATCAGGCGCGCACCATCCGCATCCCGGTGCACATGATCGAGACCATCAACAAGCTCGTCCGCACCGGCCGCCAGTTCCTCCACGAAACCGGCCGCGAAGCCACACCGGAAGAACTCGCCGAGCGCCTCTCGATGCCGCTCGAAAAGGTCCGCAAGGTCCTTAAGATCGCCAAGGAACCGATCAGCCTCGAAACCCCGATCGGCGATGAGGAAGACAGCCATCTCGGCGACTTCATCGAGGACAAGAACGCCGTCATCCCGGTCGACGCCGCGATCCAGAGCAACCTCAAGGAAACCGTCACCCGAGTGCTGGCGAGCCTTACCCCCCGCGAAGAACGAGTCCTCCGAATGCGCTTCGGCATCGGCATGAACACCGATCATACGCTGGAGGAAGTCGGGCAGCAATTCAGCGTGACTCGCGAGCGCATCAGGCAGATCGAAGCGAAGGCGTTGCGAAAGCTCAAGCACCCGTCGCGCAGCCGTAAAATGCGCTCCTTCCTCGATCAATAACCAGCCTCCCCTCCCGCCCGCGGGAGGGGCCGGGGGTGGGCATGTCGAGGCGGAGGCATTGCGGTTATGTCGCGCGCAGCCATTCCGGATCACTTTGCCTCGCTCGTAACGAGGTAAACCGCGAACCCGAGATAAATACACGCTCCGAGATTTTAGTTTTTTCTTGCCCCAAGGCCTTTGAAACGGCATCTGGGCACGCTCAGTGTGCCGATCTGAATGTCTGACCGTTCTACGCGGGCGCATGTTTCCGCGAGCACTAGCGCCAACCCGAATCCCACCGCCCATCCCCGCAATCGGGAACCGGACGCCCGCGTCACGGTTTTATTCCCGTCTTGTGTTTAAGGCGAGCGGCGGGGTCAGAAGGAGGCGCGAACATGCGTAAGTTCATCACCATCAGCCTGCTTGCATCGGCCGCGATGCTCGCCGGCTGCAACACCGTCCGCGGCGCCGCCGCCGACGTCAGTTCGGTCGCCACGGCGTTCGATCCCAACACGACCTATGCCCAATGCGGCACTTACGGCCCGATCGACCGCAACGGCGACGGCTTCCTCTCCAGCGCCGAATGGAATGATTACCGCGCCGGCGGCTATATTTATTGGGACGCCAATCACGACGGCCAGATCAGCCGCTCCGAATATGCCAATTGCTGGTACGGCGGCGGCTTTTACAAGACCTACAAGCGCGCCGATTGGGAGCCGAGCTACAGCGTGTTCGACGCCAATCACGATGGCTGGCTGAGCGCCGATGAATATTGGGGCGCGTCGAGCTGGAGCGCCTATGACCGCAACCACGACGGCATGATCGATAGCAGCGAGTGGCCCTGGTAACGCAGGTCCGCGCTACGGCGGCGGCAAAGCTCCGGCCAAGCCGCCGCCGTTCCAAAGCCGCGCCTATCCGTGCGGCTTGAAGT
>NZ_JACDDV010000050.1 GCF_013816785.1 Sphingomonas sp.
GCCGTGGACCGGGGCGCTGCGCGAGCTGGAGGAAGAGACCGGAATCGCGCCGCGCCTGGTCGAAAAGATCGCCGACCATCCGCAGCAGCTTCGTTACGACATTCCCGAAGCGATCGCCGCCAAGCTGTGGAAGGGCAAATGGAAGGGGCAGATTCAGGACTGGTATCTGACGCGGTTCCTGGGCGACGACAGCGACATCGACATCGCCACCAAGCATCCCGAATTTTCACACTGGCAATGGGCCGAGCCGCGGTTGCTGCCCGAGCTGATCGTGCCGTTCAAGCGGGACATGTACCGGGCGATATTGGCGGGGTTTAGCGCTTATCTCTAGTTCCCCGGCGGGGTGGTTTTGGGCGGGCTCACGCGCTAGACGCGCTCCATGGAGGGGCTGACATCATTTGAGCGCGATTGCGTCGAGCGGGCGGCGGCGGCGGACATGTTGCGCCAGGTCGAAAATTGGGCCGAGGTCAACAGTGGGTCCGGTAACCTCGACGGTCTGGCAATCCTCGCCAGCCGGTTGGCCGGCGCGTTCGCCGACCTACCGGGGGAAATTCGGTTGGCCGACGCGGTTCCGGTCGACGCGGTCGATGCCTCCGGCCAGCGCTATGAGGTACCGCATGGGCGCAACTTGCATCTCACCGTCCGTCCCGATGCGCCGATCCAGCTGCTGTTTACCGGCCATATGGACACGGTGTTCGGCGCCGATCATCCGTTTCAGGCGATGCGCTGGCTCGAGCCGGGGGTGTTGAACGGCCCCGGCGTCGCCGACATGAAGGGCGGCATCGCGGTGATGCTGGCGGCGCTTCAAGCGGTCGAGGACGCGGGCGAAACTCGCGTGGGCTATGAGGTGATCATCAATTCGGACGAGGAAGTCGGCTCGTTGGGATCGGCGGCGTTGATCGCGGCGTCGGCGAAGGGCAAGCGCGCGGCGCTGACCTATGAACCGTCGGCGCTGCCTGACGGGACGCTGGCCGGGGAGCGGCCGGGGAGCGGCAATTTCAGCTTCACGGTGCGGGGCAAGTCCGCCCACGCCGGGCGCAATCCGGAGGACGGCCGCAATGCGCTCATCGCGGCGGCGGACCTTGCCTTGAGACTTCAGAAAGGCGTGGGGCCGCGGCTGTCGGTCAATCCGGCGCGGATCGACGGCGGCGGGCCGAACAATGTCGTCCCCGATCTCGCGGTGCTGCGGGTCAATCTGCGCCCGGCGACGTTGGAGGATCAGACGCGGGCGCAGAGCCTGATCGAGGCGTCGGTGGCCATGGTCGCCGCCGGGCATGAGGTTGTGATCGACACCCACGGCCATTTCGCCCGGCCGCCCAAGCCGATGACGCCGGAGCTCGAAGCATTGTTTGGCGTCGTCCAACGCGCCGGCGCCGACCTTGGCCAATCGATCGGCTGGAAATCCACGGGCGGGGTGTGCGACGGCAACAACATCGCCGCCTGCGGAGTGCCGGTGATCGACACGATGGGCGTGCGCGGCGGGAGCATCCACTCGAACGAGGAATATCTGATCGTCGACAGCCTGGCCGAGCGCGCCGCGCTGTCGGCCCTGACCATCCTGCGGCTGGCGGGAGAGGTCGCATGAGCTTCCGCATCCGCGCCGCCCGGGCGTCCGACTTCAAAGCCTTCTATAACTTGTCCAAGCTCACCGGCGGAGGGTTCACCAACTTGCCGGCCGACAAGGCGACGCTCGAGGCCAAGCTGGCGCGGGCGGAAGCGGGCTTTTCGCGCAAAGGCGAGAGCCCGGCCGACGATATCTATCTGTTCATGCTGGAGAATGTCGAGACCAAGGCGATCCGCGGAACCTGCCAGATTTTCGGCGCGGTGGGCGACGACCGTCCGTTCTACAGCTATCTCATTTCAACCCTCACCCAGAAGAGCGAGGAATTGGGGCGGATCTTCCGCAACCAGGCGCTGACGCTGACCACCGATCTCGAAGGCTCATCCGAGGTCGGCGGGCTGTTCCTCCATCCGCAGGAGCGCGCCGGCGGGCTGGGCATGTTGCTCGCCCGTTCGCGTTACCTTTTCATCAAGCAGCACCGGCCGCGGTTCGGCGAGACGGTGCTGGCCGAGCTGCGCGGCGTGATGGACCAGGGCGGGCACTCGCCGTTCTGGGACGCATTGGGCGGGCGCTTTTTCGGCATGACCTTTCCCGAGGCCGACGAGTTCAACGCGGTGCACGGCACGCAGTTCATCGCCGACCTGTTCCCCAAGACGCCAATCTATATCGCGATGCTGCCCGACAGCGCGCGGGCGGTGATCGGCCAGCCGCACCCGACCGGGCGCGCGGCCCTGAAGATGCTGGAGAATGAGGGCTTCGTTTGGGACAGCTATGTCGATATTTTCGATGGCGGCCCGACGGTCACCGCTAGGACCGACCGGATCAAGACGGTAATCGAGGCCGAGTGGCTGCGCGTCGCGGGCGGCAAGGATGGCGGCGGCGCGACGATGCTGCTCGCGAGCGGCTGCATGCGAGACTTCGTCGCCTGCTACGGCCAGGTCGAAAAGACCGACAACGGCGAGCTGTTGATCGACGCGCAGGCGATGGCCAAACTCGATGTCGAGCCAGGCGACCGCGTATTGGCCGTGCCGCGGTGAGCATCCGCGAGATCAACTTCGACGGGATCGTCGGACCGAGCCACAATTATGCGGGACTTAGCCTGGGCAACCTCGCCTCGGCGCGCAACGCCGGGCAGGTGTCGCACCCGCGCGCGGCGGCACTGCAGGGTCTCGACAAGATGAGGTCGATCCTCGCCCTCGGCCTGGTGCAAGGTCTGTTCGTGCCTCAGCCGCGCCCGGCGCGAGGCTGGCTGGCCGGGCTTGGCACCACGGTCGACGGGGCGGACGCGACGCTGGCCGCCAATGCGATGAGCGCATCGGCAATGTGGGCGGCCAATGCCGCGACCGTGTCACCCGCGCCCGACACGGCGGACGGCAAGTGCCATCTGACCGTCGCCAACCTGAAGACCATGCCGCACCGCAGCCATGAGTGGCCGGCGACGCTGGCCCAGCTGCGCGTGGCATTCGGCAGCGAGGCGTTCGCCGTGCATGGGCCGGTGCCCCCGGCGTTCGGAGACGAGGGCGCGGCCAACCACATGCGCCTCGCTCCATCTCACGGCGAGGCTGGGGTCGAAGTGTTCGTTTATGGAGTATCGGCCGGACCGTTTCCGGCGCGCCAACATTTCGAGGCGTCGAAGGCGCTTTCGCGGCTCCATCGCCTCGATCCCGCGCGGGCCATATTCATAGCCCAAAGCGAGGAGGCGATCGCCGCCGGCGCCTTCCACAACGACGTGGTCGCGGTCGCCAACGGGCCGGTGCTGTTCGCGCATGAAAAGGCATTCGCGGAGCGCGATGTGCTGCTGGCGGAGCTGGCGGCCAAGGTCGACGGCTTCGAGCTGGTCGAGGTCGCCGATGCCGATGTGCCGCTGGCCGATGCGATCAAAAGCTATTTGTTCAACGCCCAGCTGGTAACCGCGCCGGACGGGGTCATGACCTTGGTCGCGCCGACCGAGTGCCGCGACACGCCCTCCGTCGCCGCCTGGATCGAGCGGCACTTGGCCTCGAACGGAGCGATCCGGCGGGTCGACTATGTCGATGTCCGCCAGTCGATGGCCAATGGCGGCGGGCCGGCCTGCCAGCGCCTTCGCGTCGCCTGCGATCCGGCGGATGTCGACCCACGATTCCTGGTCGACGAGGCAAAGCTGGATCGGCTGACGGCGGTCATCTCGCGCGCGTGGCCGGACGAGATTGCTGTCGCCGATCTGCAAGCCGACGCGGTTATCGCCAACGTCGAGCGCGCGAGGGCCGCGCTGCTCGAAGCGCTCGACCTCACCAAATTAGCGTCGGGTTAATTAACAGTTAGCCACAATCATTAATCGGAAAATGGCGGAACGCCGGGGTTGGCATGGCGTTTGCTTAACCCATGACGATGCGTAGCAAATTGGCCCGCCTGTTCACGATCAAGACTCGGCTGGAGGCGTTTCTGGTCACCTATGCGATCGCGGTCGGGGCGGTGGAGCGGGGGCTCCACTATACCCAGCAATATCCGGGCAACGGCGGAATCATATTAGCCATCGCCTGCCTCGGCGTACCGTTCATTGCCGGCGCCAAGCTGCTCGACAGCGTGCGCCCGGCGATGGCGACGGTGGCCGCGGGGACGGCGCGCAGGGCGCCGCCGCGTCGGCTCAGTCGTAGTCGACCCACAGATCGCCGCTCGGTCCCCGGTTCAGCGTTACCGTCGTCGCGTCACAAAGATTGACGCCGGTGAAGGTCGCGCTGCCGCCACCGACAAGATCGGCCTTGATGTCGAACGCGCAATCAGGGTTGGCGAAGGCGACCGCGGTGCGCGAACCGCTGGCTGGATTGCCGCCAAGCGGAGCCCAGGCGCTGGTCCCGGCGCGGCGGATCGCCATGGACGCGATGTTGGTTCCGGTCTTGTTGACCAGCGTGAAATTGCCTGCGCCGGCTACGGCGGGCGCTGGCGGCAAGGCCATCAACATGGCCAACCCCGTTACGACGAAGCGTTTCATGCCATCGATATAAAGGATTATCGGCCCGGCTTCAAATCGGACCGTGATGGGGTGGCGCGCGTCCGCCCCGCTCGTCGAACGCGCGCCGTCCCTGCCGGAGAAGCCTAGGCCGCGAAGGCCGAAGGTCCCGATGGGCGAGAGCGGTGAATGATCGTGCTAGACGCCTGGCGATAACCTTCCGAAAGCGGCAGCGCGGTCGCGCAGAAGCCGCATTCGGCCAGCGTCCGACCAACATACCAGTGGGTCCGGCCGCAGCCGGGGCAATGATTGACCTGATTCTCGCGGTAGACCGCGTGATATCCGCGGCGCGCGGGATCAAAGTCCCTGATATTCGAACTCAACATGGTCGTTCCTCCAATACAGCGCGAACGAGCGACGAGTCGTTAGGTTTCAACGGTAAGTCGATTCGCCCCCTCTGTCACCCATGCGCCACGGTCCCGTCCCGGACGGGGACGATTTCGGCTTGTGGATATTAACCATCGCTTCACCTTTTGGGCGCAGATTTGCTGCACCGAAGGTGGGACGGGGGAGCGCAGCAGGATGGAATCGAACCAACGTTATTATATGCGCCGCGCGGCCGAAGAGCGGACCGCGACGCACCGCGCGGTAACCGAGCAAGCCCGCGAGTGGCACCGCAAGCTGGCTCAGGATTTCGCCCTGCGCGCGCAGGAGAGCCACGGCATCCCCCTCGCCGCCACCGCCTGATCTGGCCCGGTCGACCGGGCTCCACCGCACGATTAGGCCGATTCCGACGGCTTGGCCTTTTCCGATCGACCCAAACCCATAACCCCTAGCGCTGTATCGTTAATCCTGTTAACTATACGGAGTTCGTGACGGACAAAACGGGGGTTTCCAATGATTAAACGCACATGCCTGCTGTTGCTGGCATCGAGCCTGCTGGCGTCGCCGGCCATGGCTCGCGACAAGAGTCTTTACATCGGCATCGAGGGTGGCGCGATGTGGGCCAAGGACATCAACTTCGACTCGTCCGCCCCGTTGGTCCGTGATGATTTCACGATCGACCATAATTTGGGGTATGATCTCGACCTGCTCTACGGCTATGATGCGGGCATGATCCGCGCCGAGCTTGAGCTCGGCTACAAGCGCGCGTCGCACAATGACTATACCTCTCGCGGCAGGACCAGCAACACATTCGATGCTGACGGCCGCACCCGATATCTCTCGGTCATGACCAACTTGTTGCTCGATGTCGGCAATGAGGACGGGCTGAGCTTTTATGCCGGTCCGGGCGCCGGTTTCGCCTGGGGCAAGTTCCGCATTGACGATGCCACCGGGTCGGACAGCTTCCGCGACGGCGGCGTCGCCTGGCAGCTGATTGCCGGGGTTCGTTATGCGGTCTCGCCGAACATCGATGTCGGGGCGAAATACCGTTATTTCCATCCCAGCCGGTTCAAGGAAGACGTCGCGGCCGGCACTTTTTATCGCGGCCGCTTCACATCGCACTCGCTGCTGGCCAGCCTGATCTATAATTTCTACACGCCGCCAGCGCCGCCGCCCCCACCTCCGCCGCCTTTGCCGCCGATGGCGCCACCGGCGACGCAGACGTGCCTGGACGGATCGGTGATCCTGGCGACGGATGTATGTCCACCGCCGCCGCCGCCGCCGCCGCCGCCACCGCCGGCGCCGGAACCGGAGCGCGGGTAACCCTTCAAGAGAGAGGCTGCGACAGCCACGCTTGACCAGCCTTTCGGGGGCAGAGACGGTCCGGGAAGAAATTCCCGGGCCGTTTCACTATGCGCGGTGAGCAGCCAAATCGACCCAGTCGATGCCAGAAAAATGGCGCGCTAGCGTTGATGACTGATAATTATGTTTCCGCTGGAGAACTGTGAAATTGCGCGTGGGCGTACGCCGGACCCCGCAAGGAAACATCGTGGGTGCCGGTCGAATTCCACCAACCCTCAATTCGAACCCGCCTAACGCCGCCGCGTCGCGCGCCGACTGCGAGTGTGCTCGGATTTGACAATATCATTAGTTTGTACTAATTATAAGTTATGACTGTTGATAGTGCCCAGTTGGCCTCCCTTGGCGACCCTACCCGCCGCGCGATATTCGAGCTGATCGCAGAGCACCCACGCTCCGTGGCCCAGATCACCCGGCAGGTTTCGGTCTCGCAATCGGCTGTTTCCCAGCACCTCAAGGTGCTGCGCGAATCGCGCCTGGTTCGTTCCGAGCCGAAGGGCGCGAGCAACGTCTACCACATCGATCCACACGGGCTTGGCCAGATGCGGGCTTGGCTAGACCGGTTCTGGAGCAAAACGCTGGCCGCCTACAAGGACGCCGTCGAACAACCGCCAAAGGAGTCACAATGAACACTCATACACCAGTTGCGTCCGTGAAGCAGTCCGTCGTGGTCGAGGCGCCGATCGAGCGCGCATTCAAGGTCTTCACCGAAGACTTCGGCAGTTTCAAACCGCCCGAGCACAACATGCTCGCTGTCCCGACTGCCGAGACGGTGTTCGAGCCTCGGGTAGGCGGCAACCTCTATGATCGTGGCGTCGATGGCAGCGAATGCCGCTGGTCTCGGGTGCTGGCCTACGAGCCGCCCGACCGGGTGCTCCTGAGCTGGGACATCAGCCCGCAATGGCAGATCGAGACCGATCCGGACAGGACCAGCGAGTGGGAAGTGCGCTTCACCGCTGAGACGGCTGACCGCACCCGCGTCGAGATCGAGCACCGGAATCTGGAGCGCCACGGCGAAGGCTGGGAAAGCGAGCGCGACGGAGTAGCTGGCGATCAGGGTTGGCCGCTGTACCTCAAGCGGTACGCCGACCTGTTGGCGCAAGGCCTGACCGCCGTCACCGCCGGCGCCGGAACCGGAGCGCGGGTAACCCTTCAAGAGAGAGGCTGCGACAGCCACGCTTGACCAGCCTTTCGGGGGCAGAGACGGCCCGGGAAGAAATTCCCGGGCCGTCTCACTATGCGCGGAGACCGGCCGGCCGGCGACGGGTCGAATAACCAACACTGCCGTGGATGCGGTGGCTGCTGCGTCCGCCGGTCGTTGAAAAGGGTTCCGCCTGAGGCACCGTTGGTTTCCCCATTATGAAATTACAGTGCTCGTCCCCTGGGTGGTCGCTTTTATTGAGGGGGCGGTTTTCCCCGAAGAATGCAATGAGACTTAATTGTAGCGACCATGCTTCGGAACATGGTGTCGTAGCTGAATTCCGTTGATCGATGCGAAAGCCGCGCCAGTCGTTTTTCGAGGCGGCCGTCTTTCTTTTCCTTGCAGAAACGTTCGAAGACCTTCGTCAAGGAAAAGGGATTCAGGGGATCGAAGTAAAGTCCGTCGGGACCGACTACCTCGGGAATCGAGGTGCTGCAGCTCGCCAAGACTGGGGTTCCGCAGGCCATTGCCTCAAGACCCGGCAGGCCGAATCCTTCGTATAGCGACGGAAATATAAGCGCCTGCGCCGAGACCAGCAGTGCAAGCCTTTGATCCGCGTTGACGAAACCCACGTGTTTCAGACGCCCCCGCTCCAGTGCGTCCACCAAACCAGCCGATCCGACGAGCTCGTCGAAGCTGTCACCCCAGCCTTCCCGCCCACAGAAAACAACGCGGTATTCGTCGAGAACTGCGCGATTTGCCACAAGCCATTCGAGAACGAATGCGATATTCTTGCGCGGTTCGATTGTCCCCAGGACCAATAGAAAGGGCTCGGCGCCGCTGCCGATCCGGCATCGCATCGCAGCGACTGACGACGTTTCGATATCGTGACCCAAATGCGTCACGTGGATTTTTGCATCAGGAACGCCGCAATACCATTCAAGGTCGAGTTTGGTGGCATTCGAATTTGTAAAAAAAATGTCCGTGGAATCGACCTGCGCACGAAAACCGTTGAGGTGGGCGCGGAGGGTTCCCGCTTGATGCACTTTTGGAATGCTCAGGAAAGACAGATCGTGGAAAAACAGCGCTTCGATCGCAAACCGCCTGAAAGGGGGTTTTATGTGAAGATTGAGACCCGCCGTTGGACCCAGATCAGACATCGATAGGGGACGGACGCCCGCGGAAGTGCGGAGCGCTTGGTTGAGGGGCCGACCGCTCGACGCCGCGACAGTCGCCGCCACTATTTCCCGGTCAATGAGGTTATCGCCCACGGCAAACTCAATCGCGAGATCGAGCGCAGGAACCGCCAATGCGCGAAGGGCAACCTCTTTGACCACATTCGGAATACCTGTGAATTGCTCCTCCCGCATGGGTGCGATGTCGATTACAAGGCGGGCCAGGTCATGCTTGGAGGGCTTCACAACACATCAACTTGCGACCGAAGTCGTTTGGCGAAGGCGTTGAGCCCGTATGTGGATCGAACCCAGTCTTTCGCATGGCAGCGACGTGTCGCGCGCTCGGCAAATGGAGCCTCAATCGCTTCCTTCAACGACCGAATGAGATCCGGGCACTCCTGTCGGGATCGACTTCCCCATCGGGACATTGCAGGCGTGGGGCGGTAGGTCGAGAGCGATTGCGAGCCGATCAATTCGATCGCTGAATGGCCCTGCGGAACAATGGTTAGGACGCCATTTTCAACGGCTGCAAGAGCATCCAAGTCGAGACCGGTCGAGACTGATACACGAATGAATATATCGCTTGCTCGCGCGAGCGACCGTTTTTCATCATAGTCGAGCGTCCGCTCAATTCGGTAAATTCCATCAAAATTTTGACGGCTGAAACGCGCTCGCGGACCAATAAACGGGTTAGAGCCCGCAATAATAAGACTGCAAGTGGCGGACCTCATCCCACTTTTTTTGGCCGCATCAATTAAAATTCCAAGCGCCGCATCGACATCTGCAGCTTCGTCCGAATCCCAATAAACGACTTGCCCACCAACGGCCCGCGTTGTGTCGAGGACCGAAGCAATCGTTATAGGCTCCGAACTGGCCAGCGTGGTTGCATCCAACTGTTGCAAGAGGTCGCTGTGACTGTCTTTCGCTTCAATTGTCGTTGGCGGGGGCAGAGTCGTCGCGGTGACAATTCCCCGCGCGATCAAAGCGTCGGTAAGGATGGCAGTGGTGCAGAAAACGCGCTTCGCGGCCATGAGAATGTCATCGGCGGAGCGCAAGGAATCGGGCACGGCGCGATCGAGATCGCCCATGGGACCATCGAACACGACATAGTCGGGCAGGCCGTGGAAAGGGCGAACGGCTGCAATTGGTCGCACCGCGAGATGGACGCTTGCTGCTTCTACGCCTATGGCCGCGAGGGCCTCAGTCGTCTGATAGATGCTCGGCGCATCCAGGCAAGTGATCGGGGCGCCTAACTCGCGAAGTCCACTTTCATAAAGAGTGGCAAGCCGATCGTACTTCCTCTGCTGTTCGGCATCATGGCTGTCGGCGGCTCGGCCAAATGGCGAAGCCTTGCTCGGGATCCGGCTTAAGACAAATTGTGTGGATATCGTCATTCGGCAAGATCGAGAATCTGTTCAACGGTGAGGACAGATTCACTTTTCACGCTGTTTACTTTCCTCGCCAACTCGAACGCGTTCGTACGCGCAATCAACCGGTCAACCCTTTCCGTTAATCTAGCAACGGATGTCGCAGTGACTTCGCCGTCCCGGCGGAGCCTGGCAACGTCATTTTCTAAGCGCCGTCTGGCTCGGGCGCGACCCGAATTCGAATATTCGCCCGTCCATAGATTTGCCAGCCGCGCAACGAACGGCAGGCTTAATAAACGGGCGATCACTAGTCTTCGTTGCAGGCCCGGCAATTTAATCGGATTGCCGCGTGCTTCTTCCGACGAATGCAATGCCAGGAGAATACGAGTTTTCGCGTCGCCCGATCGCAATTGCACCGTGAATTGCCGTTCACCTTCGAGGTCGGCCTCTCTACCTAACAGGGTCAGGTAGGCGGACCGCACGAAATCACTGTCCCAAAAACTGCATAGTTGGTGCGCTGAACGGGCCAGCTGGGCTTGCGACCGATTATTTCCGTTCATGACCTCAATGTCCTGCACCGTCGATATTGAAGCTCGAGCGCAGTCGAGGGCTCGCTGTCAAGCGATGACGCCGCTGTCGCGAAGCGCCAAGAGCGGCAAAGCAGCGCTTGCTCGGCTGGAACGGATTGATCGTTTAAAACAATGGCGCGCCCGGAACGATTCGAACGTCCGACCCTCAGATTCGTAGTCTGATGCTCTATCCAGCTGAGCTACGGGCGCGTGCCGGGGGGTCCATTAGGGCGGGCAGCATGAGACCGCAACCCACTTTCGCCGCGCGTTCGCTGCAGGGCGAGTGCATTGCGCGGCTTGCGGCCAGGCCCTAGATCGAACCCAAGATGCGCCGATTTTCAATCCTATTACCCCTCTGTACGCTATGTGCCTGCTCGGCCCCCCGCATCGGTCCCGAACCCAGCCTGGCGCCGCGCGCGGCGGAGGCGATCGACCCGCGCGTGCCCGTGCCCGACACCGTCCCGACGGGAACGGTCGATCCGGCGCTGGCAGCGAGGCTTGCCGGGTTGATCGGCGATGCGCGCGCCGGGCAGGCGGCGTTCGGCGCAAGGCAGGCCGAGGCCGTACGATTGACCTCGGCGGCTGGGCCGGCGTCGAGCGAAAGCTGGATCGTGGCGCAACAGGCGGTCGGGCGGCTGGTCGCACAATATGGCGTAACGACGCGTGCCGCGGCGGACATCGACGGACTCGTCTCGGCACGGCTCCAGCAGCAGAAGTTTATCGCTCCCGCCGACCGCGCGGCGATTGCGGCGGCGGCGGCGACCGTGGCCGCGATCAGCGATGCCCAAAGCGCCGCCATCGCCCGAATGAGCGAGCAGCTGGCGCGCTAGCCCAGCGCTGCAGTGCGCGCCGCCGGCCAGTCGGCGGCGTCAATGCCATAAACAACCTGCGGGTTCACCTCGCTCAGAGGGGGAAAGCGGGTGTCCAAGAAGTCCAAATTCACGCGCCGGTTCATGCCCAACCGTTTCATCAGACCTTGGCTTGCCAGGTTACCAGCCGCGGTGGGCGCCAAGACTCTCGGCGCGCCGAAACGAGTGAACGCGAGGTCGAGACTGGCGACGGCGGCTTCCTTAGCGATCCCCTGCCCCCAGGCGAGTTCGCGCAGCCGCCAGCCGATTTCAAACTCCCCCAGAAAGGATGCGCCGGGAGCATTAGCCCGCTTCAGGCCGCAGAAGCCGAGCAGTCCGCCATCCTCCTTGCGCTCGACCAGCCAGAAGGTGTGGCCATAATTGCGCTGATAGCGATCTATCCGACCGGCCGCAGCGTCCCACGTCGCGCGGTCCTGCACGCCGCCGAGCCAGCGCATCACCGCGGGCGTGTTCATGACGGCGTAGAAGTGGTCGCTGTCGCCTTGTCCCCAGGTACGCAGGCGGAGACGGGCGGTCGTGGCGAGAACCTCAGTCATCGGGCCGTGCGGTGACCGCCCGAACCAACGCATCGACCGCTTCATCGACATGTTCGACATGGGTGCGGAACGACAGGATCGCGCAGCGCAGATAGTAGCGGCCGTCTATACGCGTGCCGCTGAACATCACCCGCCCCTCGCGCAGCAGCTCGCCCTGCAACCGCTCGTTGAACGCGTCGCTGTCCTCGCCACCCGGCGGCACGTAGCGGAAGGCGACGACCGACAGCTGCGGAAGGAGGGCTTCGAACCCATCGATGGCCGACAGCCGGGCGTGGAAATAGCGCGCCAGCTTGAGCTTTTCGGTCTGCGCGGCGCGAAAAGCGTCGATGCCGGCAAGCTGAAGCGGCAACCACAGGCGGAGCGCGCGGAAGTGGCGCGTCAATTCGGGCGACAGGTCCGACGGCGAAGGCCCGACGTCGGACTCGCCGAGCGGCCGGATATAGTCGGCGCTAGCGCTGAACGAATCGATCAAATGACGCCGATCGCGAATCAGCACCGCTCCGGTGCCGTAGGGCAGGAACAAAGTCTTGTGCGGGTCGAGCGCGACGCTGTCGGCGCGCTCGATGCCGCCAAGCAGCGCCTTGCCCTCTGCGCAGAGCGAGAAGAGCCCGCCGTAGGCGCCATCGACATGAAGCCAGGCGCCGTGCCGAGCGCACACGTCGGCGATCTCGTCGAGCGGGTCGATCGCGCCGGTGTCGACGGTCCCGGCTGATGCAACCACCAGCCAGGGCTTGACCCCGTCCGCCCGGTCCCGCGCCAACAACACGTCCAGCGCTTTGGCGGACATGCGGTAGCGATCGTCGGTGTCGACGATGCGGCGCGGGGCCGATCCGCGGCCGGCGATGTGCAGCGCCTTGTCGACGCAATAATGGGCGAAGCGCGTTCGATAAATCGCTCCGCCGCCGTCGGGATCGCGCGCATCGCGCGCGGCGACGATCGCGGTCAGGTTGGCCAGGCTTCCGCCCGACGTCAGCGTCCCGGCTGCATCCGCCGGATAGCCGACGACTTCGGCGAGCCAGGCAATGCAGGCGTTTTCGAGGCGCACCGCGCCAGGGCTGGCCGAGGCGAAGCCCGAATATTTGTTCGACACCGCGGCGAGGAAATCCCCGATCGCCGAATGGAACAGCCCGCCGCCTGGAATATAGGCCATGAACCGCGGCGAGGTGGTGGCGAAGCCCGGCTTTTCGACGCATCGGCCGATGTAATCGAAAATGTCGGACGCATCGCGGCCTGTGGCGGTAAATTCCGGAAGGAGGCGGCGCGCAAAAACATCCGACCAATCATTGTTGGCCGGCGCGCCCGGAATGGCATCGAGGTAGGCCAGCGCATGATCGAGCGCCTGCTGCCCAAGCGCGGCGCGGTCGGCAGTGTCGGGCTCGAGCGGCTTCATTGCCGCTTGCAGCGCGAGCAACTCGCCGCGAAGCCGTTCGATCGTCAACCGGCGATCAGCCGCGCGGCGTCGAGCGCATGGTAGGTGAGGACGCCCGCCGCGCCGGCGCGCTTGAAGGCCATGAGCGTCTCGAGGATCAGCGCGTCGCGGTCGCCCGCCCCCGCCGCCGCCGCCGCCTCGATCATCGCATATTCGCCCGACACCTGGTAGGCGAAGGTCGGGACGCCGAAGCGGTCCCTCACCCGCGCCAGCACGTCGAGGTAGGGCAGGCCCGGCTTGACCATGACCATGTCGGCGCCCTCGGCCAGGTCCAAGGCGACTTCGCGCAATGCCTCCGCACCGTTGGCGGGATCCATCTGATAGCCGCGCTTGTCGCCTTTTAGCAGGCCGCGCGAACCAACCGCGTCGCGGAACGGGCCGTAGAAGGCCGAGGCATATTTGGCGGCGTATGCCATGATCGCGACGTTCACATGGCCCTCGCGTTCCAATCCCGCGCGGATCGCGCCGACGCGGCCGTCCATCATGTCCGACGGAGCGACTATGTCAGCCCCGGCGGCGGCCTGGACCAGCGCTTGCTCGACCAGCACTTTCGACGTCTCGTCGTTGAGGACATAGCCGGCCCTGTTGACCAACCCGTCGTGGCCATGCGCGGTGTAGGGGTCGAGCGCGACATCGGTCAGCACGCCGATGTCGGGCACCGCATCCTTGATCGCCTTGATCGCGCGACAGATGAGGTTGTCGGGGTTTAATGCCTCGCGCGCGTCGGCGGTACGCAGTGAGGGCGGGGTGTTGGGGAACAGTGCGATGCACGGGATCCCGAGCGCCTGGGCCTCTCGGGCGCGATCGGCGAGCCGGTAGACGCTCCACCGGCTGACCCCGGGCAGCGAGGTGATCGGCTCTTCCCCGCCCTGCCCTTCGCAGATGAACAGGGGCCAGATGAAATCCGACGGATGCAGACGGTTCTCGGCGAGCATGGCGCGGATCCATGGCGCGGACCGGCCGCGGCGCATGCGCATCGCCGGAAAAGCCGGAGAGCTGAAGCTGGGCTGGGACATGGCGCTTCCCCTAGCGCGGGATGGGCATGGAAAGAAAGCGCCTACGAACGGTTCAGGGGTCATGAATCGTCTGCCGAAACAAGCCATCCTGATTGTCAACGCCATGAGCCGCAAGGGCGAAGCCGCATTCGCGGAGGCGCGCGAGAAGCTGATCGCGGCGGGGATCGTCCTGGTCGAGGCTCACGCCGTGACCGATCCCGAACGGATGGATGAGACGATCAAGGCGGCAATCGCCAAGGCGCCGATGGTGATTATTGGCGGCGGCGACGGGTCGCTGTCGTCGAGCGTCGACTTGTTCCTGGGCAAGTCGACCGTGTTCGCGATCCTGCCGCTTGGCACTGCCAACAGCTTTGCCGGAACGCTCGGCGTTCCCAAGGATCTCGACAGCGCGATCGCCGTCATCGCCGACGGGACACGCAAGCGGATCGACCTTGGCTGCATCGAGGGCGATTTTTTCGTCAACGCCGCCGCGCTCGGCCTGTCGCCGCTGATCGCCGATACGGTGCCGCACAAGCTCAAGAAATATCTCGGCATGGTTGGCTACCTGCTGTGGGCGCTGCGCTGCGCGTTTCGATTCAAGCCGTTTCGTCTAACGGTAGAAGATGACGAGGGCCGTCACAGCGTGTGGGCGACCGAAGCGCGGATCGCCAACGGCACTCATCATGGCGGGGTCGAACTGGTGGAAAGCCAGGATCTGGAAAGCGGCGAGATCGTCGTTCAGGCGGTGACCGGCACGAGCGTTTGGGGCCTCGCCTGGAGCTGGTTCGCCACGCTGTTGAAGCTGCGCGCGCGGCACGGCACGACGTGCGAATGGCGCGGGCGCACGCTCAGGATCGAGACCCGGCCGCGGCTCGACATTTCGGTCGACGGCGAAATTTCGGCGCGCACACCAGTGACGGTCCGCGTGGCCAAGGGCGCGATCGAGGTGGCTGCGCCGAGGGAGGGCCAGTTCGAGGTTTAGCGAGATCCGTTCCCCGGCGAAGGCCGGGGTCCAGGCGCGCAAGCGTTGCTGCGGCTTCGCCGCCTGGGCCCC
>NZ_JACDDV010000051.1 GCF_013816785.1 Sphingomonas sp.
TGCCGGGGTTCTGCCCGCCGAACAGCTGCCCATGGCTCAAATGCACGAGGCTGGCCTCGGCTGTCAGTCGAGGCGCCAGGCGCATTCCTACGCCCAGTTCCGGTTCGAACAGCAACCGGCTGCCCAAGGCAATGCGCCCGGAGACGTCACGGTCGGCGGCCGACCCATTATGAATGGCAAGGCCAAGTCCGGGACGGATATAGAAATGGTCGCCGAACTTATAGGACAGGCCGACGGCGGCGAAGCTCGTGTCTCCCCGGCTGTTCAGCTCGCCAAGCAAATAGGGCTGCAGGCGGGTCCCGGCGATGCCCGCCCCGCGATAGCCTAGCTGGACGTCGAAGCCTCCTTCGCGGCTCGATTCGAGGCTGAGCGGAGTGCCCACCGCATGGACATAAAGTCCGCCGAACAGCTCGCCAGCGTGGGCCGGGGCAGAGGCGATGGCGAGCGAAAAGCCGAGCAAGGCAACGCGGTACATCATCATGTTTAGCTCCCTGACCGGTTGAAGCTTTCGCGTCAGTGAATGGTTCCGGCGCCCGCCTGCCAATCGCGGATAACATCATTCGGCGCGACCAGCATCCAGACGTTGAGCGTCAAATTGTCGCGAATGACGATCAGCGGCACGAGCTCAAGCAACGCCACAAGGGCAATGCTGGCCCAGATTGGCAGCCGCCGCGCCGCAAAGAAGCCCACGGCCATCATTGCGATATCGCTGACCGAATTTAAAATACTGTCGCCGCTATAGCCCAACGCGATGGTGGCTTCGCGGTAGCGGTCGATGATGATCGGCGTGTTCTCGACGATCTCCCAAGCCGCCTCGATCAGCAGGGCGGCGGCGAAGCGTCGCTCGACCGGCCACCTCGGAAGGGCGAAGCGCAGGATCGCGAAGAACAGAAAGCCATGGACGATGTGGCTCAAGCTGTACCAGTCGGCCAGCATCTGGCTCTGCGTCGGCCCGGCGCGGCCCCACAGGGTGACAATTCCGCAAGTGCAGATCGGCGGACGATCCATCGCCACCAGGATCGCGGCGGACAGGAGCAGCCCGGCAGCAAGGATGACGAACGGCCTTGGCCGCGATATTCGGGACAACATCACGGTGGGCTAGGTGACGCCGTGGCGCTTGCCAAGTGGCCCGCTTTTGCTCACCACGCACCGATGTTGCGCCTGTTCGGACCAGACTGCCTGCCCAAGCCGATTGACCCGGCTCATCCCGAGCACCTCGCCTCGGCGGTGTGGATCGACCTGCTGGGGCCGACCAGGGAAGAAGAGGCGCTGGCCGAGAAACTGATCGGCCAGAACATCCCGACCCGCGCCGAGATGATGGAGATCGAACCCTCGAGCCGGCTCTACGAGAAAAACGGCGTGGTCTTCATGACCATGTCGGTGCTCTACGGGGTAGACGAGGGCAAGCCGAGCACCGATCCGATCAGTTTCATCCTTACCGGCACCCACTTGGTTACGCTGCGCTATGTCGATCCCAAGCCGTTCGTTGCCTTCACTAGCCACGCCCATGCCGACCCCGACCTGACCAGGAAGCCGCTGACCGTGTGCATCCGCCTGCTCGATGCGGTGGTCGACCGGCTGGCCGATGAGCTGGAGGCTGCGGGGCGCGAGCTGGAAGCCATCTCCAACCATATCTTCGAGCGGCGGGCGCGATCCGAGCGGCGCAATCCAGAGCTTCGCTATGAGGTGTTGATGATCCGTATCGGCGAGGTCCAGCGGCTGCTGGCGCGAAGCCGCGAATCGTCGGTCTCGACCAGCCGCGTGCTCGGATTTCTGTCCGCCTGCGACGTGGTCATCGCGGAGGAAAGCCATTCGCGCCATCTGCAAAGCCTGCTCGCCGACAGCCGCGCGCTCGACGATCACAGCGATTTTCTCGCCGAGAATTTGAACTTCCTCCTCGACGCCTCGCTAGGAATGATCAGTCTCGAGCAGAATCTCGTGATGAAGATTTTTTCGGTGGTCGCGGTGGTGTTGATGCCGCCGACGCTGATCGCCGGAATTTACGGGATGAATTTCGAACATATGCCCGAGCTGCGTTGGCTATTCGGCTATCCCTTCTCAATTCTGGTTATGACGGCGAGCGCCATCCTGCCCTATATGTTCGCACGCAAGCGCGGCTGGCTGTAGCGCAGCCGACGCAACCTCGACCCGGTCGGCTCGTTAAGCGGCCATGGCGGAGCACCAGAAAAGTCGTTTCGAGGAAATTGGCTCGGTAATTTCCGAACGGGCGTCCGACTTGTGCGCCAACCCCTTCATGCAGATCGGGGTCATCCTGTTTTGCGGTGGCTGGTTCGCAATCGGACTGCCGACCGATCTGTTGACCGCCGCCCTTTCGATCTTGGCGATCACGCTGACCCAAATGGTGTTGAACCGCCAGATTGACCGCGAAACTGATGCTCACCGGCGCGACATTGCTCTCCACGCTAAACTCGACGAATTGATCATCGCCAAGCACGGCGCCCGTGATGAAATGGCCGGAATCGAAGAACTCGACGAGGAAGCTATCATCGATTTAAAAGTACAGGCCGAGAAGCAGGCCGAGGAACTGGACGAGGAACTGCATGAGCAGTCGGGCGATAAGCCGAAGAAGGCTGCCAAAGGCTAGTGCCCCGCCCTTTGCCATTCCGGTGCCGCTTGCTAAGGGCGCCATCGTCGCCGCCGGGAATGGCGCGATAGATCGACATAAGGACGTATCCGCATGATCCCGACCGGGCAGGACAGCCTCGATACCCACTCCACCCTGACCGTCGGTTCGGCCTCCTACGCTTATTATTCACTCGACAAAGCCGGCGCGGCCCTCGGCGACGTTAGCCAGCTGCCCTTCTCGATGAAGGTGCTGCTCGAAAACCTCCTGCGCTTCGAGGACGGGGTGACCGTCACTAGGGACGATCTGCAGGCGATGGTCGACTGGCTCAAGGAGCGTTCGATCAACCGCGAGATTCAGTATCGCCCGGCGCGCGTGCTGATGCAGGATTTCACCGGTGTGCCGGCAGTGGTCGACCTCGCCGCGATGCGCGATGCGATGAAATCGCTTGGCGGCGATCCGCAGAAGATCAATCCGCAAGTGCCGGTTCATCTGGTCATCGATCATAGCGTGATGGTCGACGAGTTCGGCACGCCGCGCGCGTTCGAGGACAATGTCGCGCTGGAATATCAGCGCAACGCCGAGCGCTACGAATTCCTTAAGTGGGGCAGCCAGAGCTTCGACAATTTCAAAGTGGTGCCGCCCGGGACCGGTATTTGCCACCAGGTCAATCTGGAACATATCGCCCAGACGGTGTGGACAAGCGAGGATCGGGATGGACAGCTAATCGCCTATCCCGATACGCTGGTCGGCACTGACAGCCACACAACGATGGTCAACGGCCTCGGCGTGCTTGGTTGGGGCGTCGGTGGTATCGAGGCCGAGGCGGCCATGCTCGGCCAGCCAATCTCGATGCTCATCCCCGAAGTGGTCGGTTTCCGACTGTCGGGCGAATTGAAGGAAGGCATCACCGCTACTGACCTGGTGCTGACCGTGACCCAGATGCTGCGGACCAAGGGCGTCGTCGGCCGGTTCGTCGAATTCTATGGGCCTGGGCTCGATGCGCTGAGCCTTGCCGACCGCGCGACGATCGCCAATATGGCGCCCGAATACGGCGCGACCTGCGGCTTTTTCCCGATCGACGAGCGGACGATTGATTATCTGAAACTTACCGGCCGCGACGACGACCGGATCGAACTGGTCCGCGCCTATGCCCAGGTGCAGGGGATGTGGCGCGATGCCGCCGCGCCGGAGCCTTTGTTCACCGACACGCTTGAGCTCGACATGAGTTCGGTCGAGCCGTCGCTTGCCGGCCCCAAGCGGCCGCAGGACAAGGTGCTGCTGAGCGACGTCGACGAGATGTTCAACGCCGAACTTGAGGGCACCTACAAAAAGCAGCCGGGCGAGCGCTGCCGGGTTGAGAGCGAGGGCATCGACATCGGCCATGGTGACGTGATGATCGCCGCGATCACCAGCTGCACCAATACCTCCAACCCGTCGGTGCTGGTCGCTGCCGGTCTCGTCGCCCGCAAGGCGCGGGCGCTGGGATTGACGCGCAAGCCGTGGGTCAAGACCAGCCTGGCGCCGGGCAGCAAGGTGGTCACCGATTATCTCGACGCTGCCGGCCTCAGCGAGGATCTGAACGCGATCGGCTTCAACCTGGTCGGCTATGGCTGCACCACCTGCATCGGCAATTCGGGCCCTCTCGCCCCAGCGTTCAGCGCCGCCATAGCCGAACATGACCTGGTCGTCGCCTCGGTCCTGTCGGGCAACCGCAACTTCGAGGGCCGGGTCTCGCCCGACTGCCGCGCCAACTATCTCGCTTCGCCGCCGCTGGTTGTCGCCTATGCGCTCAAGGGCACGGTCCGCTCGGACATGAACAGCGAGCCGCTCGGGCAGGGCAAGGACGGGCGGGACGTTTACTTGAAGGATGTCTGGCCGACCAACGACGAAGTGCGCCAGTTGATCGATGCCCATGTCCATTCGGACATGTTCCGCTCGCGATACGCCGACGTGTTTCATGGCGACGAGCGGTGGCGGACGATCGCGGTAACCGGCGGCGACACCTACGCTTGGCCGGCCGCGTCGACCTATATTCAGAACCCGCCCTATTTCACCGGCATGACGATGACGCCCAAGCCGCTGACCGATATTGCGGGGGCAAAGGCGCTGGCGCTGTTCGGGGATTCGATCACCACCGACCACATCTCGCCGGCCGGATCGATCAAGCTCGACAGCCCGGCGGGAGGATATCTTACCGAACATCAGGTGCCGCGGACCCAGTTCAACAGCTATGGCGCCCGCCGCGGCAATCACCAGGTAATGATGCGCGGCACTTTCGCCAACATCCGCATCCGCAACCGCATGCTCGAGGGGGTGGAAGGCGGCATGACGCGCGGTCCCGGCGGAGACGTCGAGCCGATCTACGACGCGGCAATGAAATACCAAGCGGAAGGTACGCCTCTGGTAGTGCTCGCCGGCAAGGAATACGGCACCGGCTCGTCGCGCGACTGGGCGGCCAAGGGCACGATCTTGCTTGGCGTCCGCGCGGTGCTGGCCGAAAGCTTCGAACGCATCCATCGCTCGAACCTGGTCGGCATGGGCGTGCTGCCGCTGCAATATCGCGACGGTGAGAGTGCGGCGACTTACAAGCTCGATGGCACCGAGACCTATTCGATATCCGGAATCGCGGCGATTGAGCCGCGCCAGGACGTGACGATCAAGGTTTCGCTAGCGAATGGCGAGACGCTCGACATCGTCGCGCGCTGCCGCATCGATACCTATAATGAGCTCGAATATTACCGCTCGGGCGGGATCCTTCAGTACGTCCTGCGTAACCTCGCCGCATGACGACCGACCTATTGATGGAGGTTGCCGGCTGGATCGGCGCGGTGCTGATACTCGCTGGCTACGGCCTGCTCACCGCCGGGCGGCTGACCGCTAAGAGTCCCCTCTATCAATGGATGAACGTGGTCGGCGCGGCAGGCTTCATCTTGAATTCGGGCTGGAACGGGGCGATTCCGTCGGCGGCATTGAACGTGGTGTGGGCAGGGATAGGATTGACGGCATTATGGCGGATGACGCGCAAAGCGGCCTGATCGACCTCAGCCATGTGATCGAGGAGGGCATGACGACTTTCAAGGGCCTCCCCGGACCCCAGCTGTGCGACTATTGGACGCGCGAGGCGTCGGCGGGGAATTATGATGACGGCTCGACCTTCCAGATCGGCCGGATCGACATGGTCGCCAACACCGGAACCTACGTCGATAGCCCGTTCCATCGCTATGCCGAGGGCAAGGATTTGTCCGAGTTGCCGCTGGAATCGCTGGCCGATCTTGCGGGGGTGATGGTGAGACAGCCGTTCGAGTCCGGGCCGGCGGTCGATATCGGCGCATTCGCGGAGCTGGACGTGCGCGGGAAGGCGGTCCTCGTGCATACCGGCTGGGACCGCTTATGGCGGACAGAGAACTATTTCACGGACCACCCATTCCTGACGGCTGGCGCGGCCGAATGGCTGGTGGCCGAGGGCGCGGTGTTTGTCGGGATCGACAGTCACAATATCGATGATACGCGCACCCGCTCTCGTCCGGTGCACACGACCTTGCTGGGAGCGGATATCCCGATCGGCGAACATCTGACCGGCCTCGACCGGCTCCCCGACAGCGGCTTTCGCTTCTTCGCCGTGCCGCCCAAGGTCAAGGGCATGGGCACCTTCCCGGTTCGAGCCTTCGCCCGGATTAGTTGACCGCCGCGGCGAGCCAATCGGGGATGTTCGCGCCTTCGGGCGGGCTCTCCGCCCGGGCGTGAACAACCGCGAGGCCGAGGTCCGGATAGGCAATCCGCGCCTTGCCGCCGCCGTCGCCCTCAACCACGAACAGCCGGCGGTTGACCTTCTGGCGCCAGTTCATGCGAGCAGTATTTTCCTGGCCGACGAAACAGCCCTTGGTGAAGCTGACGCCGTTCAATTCGTCCGCGTTGCACTCGAGCCAGAGCAAATCTCCGAGTTCGGCGCGGCCTTCGGTAACGCCAAGGCGCAGGCGATGTTCGAGCCACCCCGCCGCCGGCTCGTCCGGCGGGGCGATCCAGCGGTGGCCGAGCGCGGGGAGGCGGGGATCCTCTATGCCTTGGCTTTTATCGGTCGACCAATGAACCGCGAGGCCGGCTTCGCGCCGGATATCGATCGGACGGCGCAGACGGTAGATGGAAAGGCGCTTGATTAGATCGTCGGCGGCGTCGGCTTCGCAATCGAGCAGCAGATCGCTCCCGTCTGCCCAGACGAAGAAGTCGAAGAGGCATTTGCCCTGTGGCGTGAGCAGCCCAGCCCAAACCGGCAAGGCACCGCCGACTTCGCTGGTGACGAGACCGTTGAGGAATCCGCGCACATCCTCCCCCGACAGGCGGACGAGGGCGCGGTCCTGGAGGGTGGTCGCGGACATGGGCCTTAGCTAAGGAGCGAGGGTGACCGTTACAATCACCATCCGCCGCCCCGACGACTGGCACGTCCACTTGCGCGACGGCGATATGCTGCGGCTGGTCGCGCCCTATACGGCTCGACAGTTTGCGCGGGCGATTGTGATGCCCAACCTCGCGCCGCCGGTGACGACGGTCGAGCAGGCGGCTTCCTATCGCGACCGAATCCTCGCCGCGGCGGGCGAGGGCTTCAACCCGTTGATGACTTGCTATTTGATCGACCAGGTCGACCCTGACGAATTGTCACGCGGCCATGCCGAGGGCGTATGGGTTGCGGCCAAGCTCTATCCCGCTGGTGCGACGACCAACAGCGCGCGGGGGGTGACCGACATCGCCAACCTCCATGCCGCCTTGGCGCGGATGGAGGCGATCGGCATGCCGCTGCTGGTCCATGGCGAGGTTACCGACCCGCAAGTCGACGTGTTCGACCGTGAGGCGGTGTTTATCGATCGGGTGCTGGAAGGTCTTGTCCGTGATTTTCCGGCGCTCAAGATCGTGTTCGAGCATATCACGACCAGGCAGGCCGCCCAGTTCGTTGCCGACGCGTCTGCCACCGTCGCGGCGACGATCACCCCGCAGCACCTGATGCTCAACCGGAATGCGCTGTTCCAGGGCGGCCTCAGGCCCCACGTTTACTGCCTGCCGGTGGTCAAGCGCGAGGAACATCGGCTGGCCGTGCGCGCCGCGGCGGTGAGCGGGTCGCCGAAATTCTTCCTCGGTACCGACAGCGCGCCGCATGTTGTCGCCGCCAAGGAGAGCAGTTGCGGTTGCGCCGGCCTGTTCAACGCGCCGTTTGCGCTCGAAGCCTATGCCCAAGTGTTCGACGAGGAAGGTGCACTCGACAGATTCGAAGGCTTTGCCAGCCGTCACGGCCCGGCTTTCTATGGATTGCCGGTCAACGAAGGGACGGTCACGCTGGAACGCACGGCGGCCACCGTGCCTGAGCAGATCGGATCGGGCGAGGCCGCTGTAGTGCCATTCGGGGCGGGAGGCTTCAGCTGGCGCGTCGCCAGCTGACTTACTCGCTTCGCCCGAGGCCGCTTTCGCCGACGATGTCCCCGAAAAACCCTTCGACCCTGGCATAGCATTCGCACGCCCGCCGCTCGAGCGCGGGCCGATCCAGAACGTTGATCACCCCGCGCCGGGTCGAAATCAATCCTTCGTCCTGAAGCTCCTTCGCCACTGCGTTGACTGTCGTCCGTTGCACCCCCAGCAGCGCGGCAAGTCCGCCCTGGGTGAGTTCAAGCCGGTTGCCGGCGCGGTCGCAGGCGGTCAGCAGCCAGCGCGCGGCGCGGGCTTCGATCGGATGGAAGCTGTTGCAGGCCACGGTCTGCATCACCTGGGCCAACAGAAAGTCGGCGTAACGGCAGAACATGTTGCGAAGGTGGCCGGAGCGCGCCTTGGCCTGCTCGATGATGCGCATCGGCACACGGAGCGCCGCACCGCCGATCATCGCCTCCGCGCGGGCGAAGGCCGGCGCGTGACCGCAGCTGACGATACCGCCGACCGCCCCTTCGCTGCCGATCGAGGCGACTTCGACCGACCGGCCGTCGGCCATGTCGACGATCAACGAGATCATCGTCGGCCCCAGTGGGAATAGCGAGTGTTCAATGTCGATTCCGCGGCGAAACACCATCGCGCCGGGCTCGAGGTCGACCAGCTTGGCCTGGTCGCGCAACGCCGCGCGCAGATCGGCGGGGAAGGTCGCCAGCAGCCGGTTGTCGGCGAATGCCGCGCCGATCCGCGCGCCATCGCCCTGAATCACATCGGTCATTATTCGTCCTGCTCCGCCCGCCCGGCAACCTGTGTCTGACTGTCCAATGCTTACGGAAGCGAATCGTTTCCTAATTGCTGGCCGGCCGGCCTTTGAGCGGTTGAACGGTCCGACATCGTCGGCTATCAGCCGCGACCGATATGCCGTAGTTCCCGGAGACGTGGGTGAGTGGCTGAAACCAACGCTTTGCTAAAGCGTCATACGGGAAACTGTATCGAGGGTTCGAATCCCTCCGTCTCCGCCAATGCCAGCTTTTTACCGCTCCCCCGCCCCTTGCCGCCGCGCCACGGCTGGCTAGGCTGGCTGCATGGCCACGACCGACCCGCTGATCCTTGTCCTCGACGAGGGGACTACTTCGACCCGTGCGCTACTGTTCGGGCTCGACGGGGCGATCCATGCGGTTTCGCAGCGGCCGCTTGCGGCGGCGCATCCGCCGCCGGGGTGGGTCGAGCAGGATGCGGGCGCGATTTGGGCGGCGACGCTGGCCTGCGCCCGCGACACGGTCGCGGCGGCTGGCGGGCCTCATCGCATCTCCGCGATCGGTATCGCCAACCAGCGCGAAACGGTGATCGCCTGGGACCGCACAAGCGGCGAGCCGCTGGCGCCGGCAATCATTTGGCAGGACCGGCGCACCGCCGAGGCATGCGAGAATTTACGCCGCGGCGGCCATGAGGACACCATCGCGCGCCAGACCGGCCTGGTCGTCGACCCCTATTTCTCCGCGACCAAGTGCCGCTGGCTGATCGACCATGTATCGGCGGTAGCGGAGGCAAAGGCGGTTGGCCGGCTGATGCTGGGAACGATCGACAGCTGGCTGACTTACAAGCTGACGGGCGGCGCGCACCTAACCGACGCGAGCAATGCCAGCCGGACGCAGTTGATGACCTTGGACGGTGTCGGCTGGGATGAGGGCCTGTGCGACTTGTTCGGCGTTCCGCCCGGTGCGCTCCCGGCGATCGGCGACAGCGCGGGATATCTGGCGTCCAGCGATCCGGGCCTGCTCGGCGCCGCGATCCCGATTGTGGCGATGATCGGCGACCAGCAAGCGGCGACCATCGGCCAGGGCTGTCTCGCGCCGGGCGCGACCAAGGCCACCTTCGGCACTGGCGCCTTCATCCTGACCCATGCCGGTGACGCACCGCCGCGCTCGCGTCACCGGCTGCTGTCGACGGTGCTGACGCAGATCGGCGGGCGGCGCGACTATGCGCTCGAAGGGTCGCTGTTCGTGGCCGGCAGCATGATCCAGTGGCTGCGCGACAAGCTCGGCCTGATCGCCAGCTTCCCCGATACCGAGGCGCTGGCGAGGTCGGTCGGTGACAGCGGCGGGGTGACCATCGTGCCCGCCTTCGCCGGCCTCGGCGCGCCGCAGTGGCGGAGCGACGTCACGGGTTCGATCCATGGCCTTACGCTGGGCACCGGGCGCGGCGAAATCGTTCGCGCCGCGCTGGAGGCGGTGGTTCACCAGATCGTCGACCTGGCCGAAGCCTTCGCCGCCGACGGCCACCGCTGGACCGCGCTTCGCGTCGACGGCGGGATGATCGCCAACGACTGGCTGGTTCAAGATCTCGCCGACATGCTCGGCATCGAGGTCGAGCGCCCGGCCAACGTCGAAAGCACCGCGCGTGGCGCGGCGATGCTCGCGGCGGTCGGCGCCGGTTTCTACGCATCGCTCGAGGAAGCGGCGGCGGCGATGTTGCCCGCGATGAGCGTCTTTACGCCGGCGATGGAGCAAGGGGATCGCCGGGTCCGGCTTGATCGATGGCATGCCGTTCTGGAGGCGGCGCTCAGGCCTTGAGTTCGACCGCCCGCATCTCCGCCTCGCGCTCTAGCGTTCGAGCGAGCTGAGCCATTCCGTTGAGATAGGGCGGCGGGACATATTGGCCGCGGTATTGCGCCGCGGCCGCCGCGCGCAAGGTCCACATCGGGTCGATAAGATGCGAGCGGCCTAGCGCCACCAGGTCGGCGCGGCCGGCGGTGAGGATGGCGTTGACCTGATCTGCGTCGGTGATGTTGCCAACCGCCATGGTTGCGAGATGCGCCTCGTTGCGGATCTTGTCGGAGAACGGCGTCTGGAACAGCCGGCCATAGACCGGCTGGGCCTCGGCCCAGGTCTGCCCCGCCGATACGTCGATCAAATCCGCGCCCGCGCGCGCGAAGGCCTGGGCGATGAGCACCGCCTCGTCGGGGGTGACGCCATCGGTGCCGGCCCAGTCGGTGGCCGAGATGCGGACCGACATCGGCCGCTCGGCTGGCCACACCTCGCGCATCGCCGCCAATATTTCGAGCGGGTAGCGGAGCCGATTGTCGAGGCTTCCGCCATAGTCGTCAGTCCGCTTATTTTGCAGCGGAGTAATGAAGCTCGACAAGAGATAGCCGTGGGCGGCGTGGAGCTCGACCATGTCGAATCCGGCGTCGATTCCCATTCGGGTCGCCGTGACGAACTGATCGCGCACTTCGTCCATGTCGGCGCGGGTCATCGGGCGGGGGAGCTGGTTGGCACCGCTCCACGGCACCTGCGAGGCAGCGATCAGCGGCCAGTTCCCATTGGCCAGCGGGGCGTCCATCGCGTTCCAGCCAAGCTGGGTCGACCCCTTGCCGCCCGAATGACCGAGCTGGAGGCAGATTTTCGCCTTGCTGTGGGCATGGACGAAATCGGTGACCCGCCGCCACGCCGCAATATGGTCGGGAGCGTACATGCCGGTGCAGCCGGGCGTGATCCGCGCCGTTGGCGATACGCAAGTCATCTCGGTGAAGATCAGGGCCGCGCCGCCCTCCGCCCGTGCGCCATAGTGTACGAGGTGGAAATCATTGGGAATTCCATCGACCGCCGAATAGGTCGCCATGGGCGAAACCACCACGCGGTTCACCAGCTCCATCTCGCGCAGGCGGTACGGCGCGAACATCGGCGGCGCAGCCTTCTCGCTTCCGGTTGCACGCCGCCAGAACTGCTGTTCGGTATCGCACAGCCATCTACCGTCGCGCAGGCGCAGATTCTCGTGGCTGATCCTCTGCGACCGAGTCATCAACGAATAGGCGAACTGCCAAGGCTCGAAATCGAGATAACGCTCGACCGTCTCGAACCATTCGGTCGAGTTGCGCGCGCTGTTTTGCAGCTTAAGTACTTCGAGCGAGCGCTCCGCCTGATACTCCTCCAGCGCGTCGGCGCGGCCGAGCCCAGGCCGGCTCAGCACCTCGGCCAGCTTGATCGCGTCTTCGAGCGCAAGCTTGGTCCCGGACCCGATCGAGAAGTGAGCGGTGTGTGCGGCATCTCCGAGCAGGATGACCTTGTCGTGATGCCATTGCTGGCAAATGATCCGGCGGAACTTGAGCCACGCCGCCGATCCCCTGAGGTGGGCGGCGTTCGTCAGCAGTGGCTGGCCATCGAGATAACGAGCGAAGATCCGCTCGCACGAGGCGATGGTGTCGGCCTGGTCGAGTTCACCGAAGCCAAGGCCGGCCCAGGTTGCTTCCGAACATTCGACGATGAAGGTCGAGCAATCGTCGGCGAAACGATAGGCGTGCGCCCAGATCCAGCCTGCCTCGGTCGGCTCGAAAGCGAAGGTGAAGGCGTCAAAGGTTTGGGCCGTGCCGAGCCAGATAAAGCGGTTGGCGCGCTCCTGTACGTCGATCTCGAATTTCTCGGCATAGGCGTCGCGTACGCGGCTGTTGATGCCGTCGGCGGCGATCACCAGATCCCAGTCAAGCCAGGCATCGAGATCGGGGTCGCATTCGACCTCGTAATGGAGTTCGACCCCCACTTCTCGGGCGCGCGTGCCCAAAATCTCGAGCAGTGGCTTGCGACCGATGCCAATGAAGCCATGACCAGAAGAGCGGATGGTTTCGCCATGGACGTGGACGTCGATGTCGTCCCAGTGGGCGAACTGGTCGGCGATGCGGCGCCCCGAAACCGGGTCGTTGGCGATGAGATTTTCAACCGTCTGATCGGAGAAGACGACGCCCCACCCGAAGGTCACTCCTTCGGCGTTGCGCTCGAACACGTGCACCTCGTGCGCGGGGTTACGCAGCTTGATCGAAATCGCAAAATAGAGGCCAGCCGGCCCTCCGCCGATGCACGCGATTTTCACGTCTGACCCTCCTCGGGAGCGACGCTAGCGATTCGGCGGCAAAGATGCATCACCGCTGCGTCAACGGAGCACCGAAGAGTTAGAGAAAATTAGCGAGTCGCGGCACTCGGCGCTCGCCGGCTCCGGCCCTAAGGTACCAAGAAACGCTACTTTTTCTCAAAGCGGGACGGTTTGATTCAAATTTTTTTCCACAGGAGCCACCCCGGCAAACGTCGGTTGAATCGGCCTTTGGCCGCCGATGGCCGACGTTAACCTTTCGCTAACCCAAGTTGTAAAATTAACGCTGGTTATACACTTGCCTATTCGGCGAATCTATTCGCCCGGCTCCTTTCGCCCAAATCGACAAAACATTCGCGAAATATCAGTGAATTATTGATTATGTCGATAGTCGAGTCTCAGATTTACTTATTAAACCCGCAATGTTAACTAAGGTATTGGATAAAGATAATCGCCCCATTCGCGTCGCCATAGTGTCATTAACCCAGTGCAGCTTGAAAATTTCTCAAATGTGGTGTTTCTCTTGGTCCACGAGCGCGGGGGCGTTCCACTTTTTAACCATTCGATTAATCGGATTTGGTTAACTAGCGAGCCCCTCGCCAATGATCCACGCGCCGCGACTCGTTCGCGGACGCACAGGGCAAAGAGGTGGCTATGCGGTACGAAGATTCTTCGCAGTCGGGCGCGTTCAACACGGATTCGCGGGGCCAAAGCCCCGTCGCTCATGACGACATCGACGCACTCGCCGCTGGCGCGCGCACGCCGGCCACCGGCAACCTTATTACCGGCGAAGGGACACGCGACGGCGCGGCAAGCGCCGACCAGGCGACCGCTCCGGCCCATATTACCGCCATTGCGGGTGCCGGTGGACAGGACTCGGATTCGTCGGGCAAGTTCCAAATCGACGGGCAATTCGGCCACCTCAGCGTCGACGCCAAGGGCAACTACAGCTACCTCGCCAACAAGGGTACACCGGAGAATTCGCGCGACCGCTTCACCTACACGCTCGCCGATTCCGAAGGGAAAACCGACACCGCGGCGTTGACCGTAGAGATCGGCAAGACGCCGTCGGTGATTAAAACAAACGCCCAGCAGGTGGTGCCTGGTCCGGACGGCGTGATCGTGCTGCCGGCCGGCGTCCAGCTGAGCGACATCCATGTTGTCGGCCGCAATCTGGTCATCGACCTACCCGATGGCACCCAGATGGTGATCGTCGACGGTGCGGTGTTCGTGCCGCAGCTGGTGCTCGACAATGTCGAGGTTCCCGCCACCAACCTCGCCGCGTTGCTCATCAACGACGAACCGATTCCAGCCGCGGGCGGTGCACCGCAATCCAGCGGCGGCAATTTCGCCGTGCCGCTAAGCCCGCTCGATCCGGGCGTTCCGCTCGGCGACCTCATTCCGCCGACAGTGTATACCTATACCCCGCCGGAAGTGCGCGAGCTGTTCGACATCCTCGACCGCAAACCGTCGATCACCATCGATTCGGGCAACGGGATTGCGGTCGAAAACGCGGTCGACAGCGTCGACGAGGCAGGGCTTCCCGCGCGTCCGGTCAACGAACCGGCCGGCTCGAATTCTCCCGCGACGAGCGAAACCACAAGCGGCACGATCCGGTATGATTCGCCGGATGGGACTAATTCGATCACGATCAACGGCGTCATCGTCACCGGCGTGGTCGGCCAGACCATTATCGGCGCCTACGGCACGCTGACCATCGTCAGCGTCGCCAACGGCCAACTCGGCTACAGCTATACGCTAGGCGACAATACGTCGGGCAACACCACGCACGATGATTTCTCGGTGACGATCACCGATCGCGACGGCGACGCCGACACGGCGACGCTGCGCATCGACATCGCCGACGATGTTCCCACCGCGCGCCCGGACACCGACAGCATTGCCGCCGGCACGTTCGGTCCGGCGACCGGCAACGTCATCACCGACGCCTCTGCTGGCGACCTCGGCGACACCGATACCAATGCGGCCGACACGGTCGGCGCCGACAATGCCAGCCTGACGTCGGTCAGTGGCTTCGGCGGCAGCACCGATTCGACCTTCGATGGCTCGGGCAATCTCGTCGTCAACGGCCAATATGGCGTCCTGTCGATCAAGGCTGACGGTAGCTACAGCTATGTCCGGAATTCCGGCACACCGGGCGGCGTCAGCGATGTCTTCAACTACACGTTGACCGACGGCGACGGCGATCCGTCAAGCTCGACCTTGACGATCAGCATCGGCGACGCGACGCCGCGGACGGGGCAGAGCTCGGCCGTACTTCTCGACGACGATGCGC
>NZ_JACDDV010000052.1 GCF_013816785.1 Sphingomonas sp.
GTTGGGAAAACGCGCGCATCGCGGAGACAATGCTTGAGCATCGAGACGGTGCCTTTAGCGTTCCGTCATTGCGAGCGTAGCGAAGCAATCCAGCCTCGCGCACTGGATTGCTTCGTCGCTTCGCTCCTCGCAATGACGAATTTCTAGTGCAACCGCAGCGCGAGCGCAGCGAGGATCGATTCGCGGTCCTGCGCGCGCTCGCTGTGGAGCGCTTCGTCCATGTGACTTAGGCAGGCCCGGGTAGCTTCGCGGTGACCGGGCATCAGCGCGTGGTGCGCACCATAATCGGCGAGTCCCTCGAGCGCGATCAGGCCATGCTCGGCCGCCATCGACCGGATCGCCGCCATCCTGGCGCAGATATCGACCGGCTTGAGCTTTGCCGCACGGCTCTCGATCTCGGCGATCTGGATGCCGATGCGGGTGCGGACAAGGGAAAGCGACTCGGGATGCGCCATGGCGTTTCTCTTTCGTTGACGCTGGCAGCTTCACCCAAATCGGTTAACGTTGAGTCAAAGCCCGATGTGGCGGGCTCGTGGCGCGGGCGCTCGGCTTGACAAAATCGGCCCCCAGCGTCATTGAGCCGCCTTCGAGCGGCGCTTGCGTGCCGCTTTCTTTCTTTTGCAGATTCAGGATCGTCGCGATGGCCAAGCCGGCAACCGTCAAGATCAAGCTCGTCAGCACTGCCGACACCGGCTTCTATTATGTCACCAAGAAGAACCCGCGCAACACGACCGAGAAGATGTCGTTTCGCAAATACGACCCGGTCGTGCGCAAGCATGTCGATTTCAAGGAAGCCAAGATCAAGTGACCGCGTAGCGGTCATCCCGGGTTCGACCCGGGATCCACCTGCTCATCTTCCCTGACTCGCCCAGCGTCGAGCAATTGTTCGACCGTCTCGGCGAAGCGCATCACCGAAATCGGCTTCGACACATAGGCCTGCGCACCGGCCGCGCGAATGCGCTCGTCGTCGCCCGCGGCCGAATAGGCGGTGACTGCCATGATCGGAACCGATTTTAGACTTTCGTCGGCGCGCAGCAGTTCCATCAGCTCGATACCGGTGACATAGGGCAATTGAATGTCGGTAATCACAAGATCGGGTGAAAAGCCACGCGCGGCCTCGAGCGCCTCGCGGCTGTCGGTGATCGGCAGCGGTTCGTGGCCATGTGCGGCGAGAAGGTCGCAGAACAGCTTGATGTTGAGCGCGTTGTCCTCGACAACCAGGATCTTGGCCACGCGTTTATCCCCCACACAACACTCCGGCAATTAGGCGATGTTGACGGAATCGACAAATGACGCCGAAGCGACCGCCCTCGCAGCGCTGGCCGCGACACTTACCGACGAACGGCGCGCGCGGCGGTTCCTCGACCTCACCGGACTGTCCCCAAATGAGCTTCGCGCCCGCGCCGGCGAGCGGAGCCTGCTGGCCGCGACGATCGCCTTCCTAGAAAGCCATGAGCCCGACTTGATCGCGGTTGCCGAGGAGATCGGAGTGAAGCCAGCCCATCTGGTCGCGGCTGGCGTGGCGCTCAAGGCATGAACCGTCCCCTCCTGATCACTGACTGCGACGAAGTGCTGCTGCACATGGTGTCGCATTTCGACGCCTGGCTCGACGAGGCCCACGGCATTAGTTTCGCGTTCGAGACGGGCAGTTTTGGCGAGGCGATGACCGACCAGGCGACCGGCGAGATGGTCCCAGTCGAGCAAGTGTGGCCACTGCTCCACGAGTTTTTCCGGAACGAGATGCATCGCCAAACAATAGTGCCGGGCGCAATCGATGCGCTTGGCCGAATTGGGGAAGTGGCCGACATCGTCATTCTCACCAACCTCAGCGACGAGGCTCATCCGTGGCGGGTCGAGCAATTGTCGAGCCACGGCATCGCCCATGAAGTGGTCACCAATTCGGGCGGCAAGGGCGTGCCGGCGCGCGCAATCATCAAGCGATACGGCGCGACGCGCACCGCCTTCGTCGACGACCTGCCGGTCCACCACGCTTCGGTCGCCAAGCATGCGCCGGAGGTATTCCGCCTGCACATGGTCGCCGAACCGCGGCTGGCGCCGGCCGTGCCGACGGCGGAGCAGGCGCATGTCCGCATCGACGACTGGCCGACCGCGGCCGACTGGATCATGGAGCGACTAACATGAAGACCGCATTCATCACGGGCGCCACCGCCGGGATTGGCGAGGCCGCGGCGCGCAAGTTCGTCGCCGGCGGGTGGCGGGTGATCGGCACCGGGCGGCGGCGCGAGCGGCTCGACGCACTGGCGGGGGAACTCGGCGCGGCGTTCCATGGACTTGAACTCGACATGCACGATACGGGCGTCTTCGCAGCGGCGATCGACGCCTTGCCCGATCCATTTCGCGGGGTCGACCTGCTGCTCAACAATGCCGGACTAGCGCCGCCGATGAGCAGTTTGCAGGACGCCGAGCAAGGGCCGCTCGACACGGTCATCGACACCAATGTCACCGGTCTCGTCGCGCTAACCCGGGCGCTTTTGCCGAAGCTGATCGAGTGCAAGGGGGCGGTGATCAACCTGTCGTCAGTCGCGGCGACCTATCCCTATCGCGGCGGCGCGGTTTATGCGGGGTCGAAGGCGTTCGTGCGCCAGTTCGGGCTCGGCCTTCGATGCGACCTCGCCGGGTCGGGGGTGCGGGTGACCTCGATCGAGCCCGGCATGGTCGAAACCGAGTTCACGCTGGTCCGGAATGGCGGCGATCAGGCGGCGAGTGACGCGCTTTATGCGGCCATGGACCCGATGACCGCCGAGGACATCGCCGACACCATCTGGTGGGTCGCGACCCTGCCGCCGCACCTCAACATCAACGCGCTGGAGCTGATGCCGGTGACGCAAAGCTGGGCGGGGTTCGCGGTCGAGCGAAAGGGTTGACCGCGAGCCCCTTCGCGTGTTGAGGCACCGGCTATGAGCATTGAAAACCGCCTTGCCGAACTCGGCATCACCCTTCCCGAACCGGCTGCGCCGGTCGCCGCCTATGTCCCGACGGTCGAGGTCAATGGCCTGCTGTACATTTCGGGCCAGGTTTCGTTCGCCGAGGACAAGAGTCCGATCAAGGGCCGGTTGGGCGAGGACATGGACCTCGAAGCGGGCATTGCCGCCGCGCGCCGCTGCGGGATCATGCTGCTGGCCCAGATGAAAGCCGCGCTCGGCTCGCTCGACCGGGTCGAGCGGATCGTCAAATTGGGCGTATTCGTCAATTCGACCGGCACCTTCATCGACCAGCCCAAGGTCGGCAACGGCGCCTCCGAGCTGATGCAGGAGGTATTCGGCGAGGCCGGGCGCCACGCCCGCTCGGCGGTCGGCGTGCCGGCGCTACCGTTGGGAGTCGCGGTCGAGGTGGATGCGGTCGTCGCGATCAGGAGCTGATCCGCTCGATCCGGGGCGCAACGGCTTCGCGCATCGCGGACTTCATCATGGTGACGCCTTCCTTGAAAATAGTTTCGCCGCTTTTGCTGCCGCGCTGGAGCTTGGCGCCGGCATCGAATGCGACCTCCGCCTGACGGCCGACCATGAGGTCGTCGTGTTCCACGACCGCGATGCGACGCGGATGTGCGGCGACCCGATGACCATCGAGGGCTCGACGCTGGCCAAAATCGGCCGACTCCAGGTCGGCGGCCGGTCGATTCCAACACTCGAGAGCTTACTTGCGCTGGTCGGTGGTCACGTTCCGCTGTTGCTCGAGGTCAAGATCGAGGGCGATCACTGGCGCTTCGGCCCGGCGCTGGTACGGGCGCTCGGCGGTTACCGCGGGCGCTTCGGGGTGATGAGCTTCGATCCGCGGCTGGCCCGCTGGCTCAAGACCAACGCGCCGGCGATCCGGCGCGGGTTGGTGGTAAGGGACAATTTGTCCCGGCTCAAACGTTGGTTCGCGATGCAGCTGGCAGATCCACAATTTCTGGCGGTCGACCGCGCGGCGCTTGCCCGGTCATGGGTGGTTCGGGCGCGATCGAGGTTGCCGGTTTACAGCTGGACAATCGCCACCGCCGACCAGCGGCGCGCCGCCTTGCCGCTCGCTGACGCGCTGATTTGGGAAGCCGATGGCCGACCGTGAGCCCGAACTTCTCGCGCGGATCGGCCACGGCGTCGGCGATTTGCCGGCGGCCGAGTGGGATCCGCTGGCGGGAGACGGCGACCCGTTCCTCAGTCACGCGTTCCTGTCTTTGCTCGAAACCTCGGGCAGCGTCGGTGCGGGCACCGGCTGGAGCCCGCTTCCGATCCATGTCGAGCGCGCCGGCCGCACCGTCGCCGCGGCGCCGGCCTATCTGAAGACCCACAGCCAGGGCGAATATGTGTTCGACCATGGCTGGGCCGACGCTTGGCAGCGAGCCGGGGGAGATTATTATCCCAAGCTGCAGGTCGCGGTGCCGTTCACGCCCTGCCTGGGGCGGCGGCTCCTGGGGGATGACCGTGCCTCTTTGCTCGCCGCACTCGAGACGGTGACGGTCCAGAACGGCCTGTCGTCGGCGCACATCACCTTCTTCGGCGATTCCGATGCTCAAGCCATCGAGGCCCGCGGCTGGCTGATACGCGACGGTCTACAATATCACTGGCTCAACCGTGGCTATTCCAGTTTCGACGAGTTTCTGGGCGCGCTGACAAGCCGCAAGCGCAAAGCGATCCGCAAGGAGCGGGCGGTGGCGTGCGAGGGGCTGGAGGTAGTCGCATTGCGCGGGGCCGAGATCGAGCCTGCGCACTGGACCGCGATGTGGCGCTTCTATCAGGACACCGGCATGCGCAAATGGGGCCATCCCTATCTGACCCGCGCCTTTTTCGACGGAGTTGGGGCGGCGATGGGCGAGTCGGCGCTGCTGTTCCTTGCGCTGGAGGAGGGCGAGCCGGTCGCGGGGGCACTCAACTTTATTGGCGCCGATACGCTTTACGGCCGCTATTGGGGGTCGAACGCCGAGCGCCGTCATCTCCACTTCGAGCTGAGCTATTATCGCGCGATCGACTGGGCGATCGGACACGGCCTGGCGACGGTCCAGGCTGGCGCGCAGGGCGAGCATAAGTTGGCGCGCGGCTATGAGCCAGTGATTACAAAATCAGCACATTTTCTGCCCGATCCCGGGTTCCGGCGGGCGGTCGCGGACTTTTTGACCGGCGAACGCGCGGCGATCCAGCAGGAGTTCGCGTGGGCGCGGGATGCGCTGCCCTACCGTTCCGACGCGTCGTCGTAGATTCTGATCTCGCGCGCATCCGGCCCGGCGACTGCGCGATACATGCCTGGGGTCGTAAAACCCCACGCCGCCTCCCCCGATGGGGCGACGGCAATCAGGCCGCCGTTACCGCCGAGGCCCCGGATATCCGCCAGCACCGCGTCGAGCGCTTGCTGCAATCCCTCGCCGCCGATCCGCATCCGCGCGCATAATTCGTGCGCGGCGGCGCCCCGGATGAACACTTCGCCAAGACCGGTCGCGCTGACCGCCGCGGCTCGGTCGTCGGCGTATGTGCCGGCCCCGATCAGCGGCGAATCACCGATCCGGCCCCAACGCTTGGCGGTCAAGCCGCCGGTAGAGGTAGCGGCGGCGACATGACCATTCACATCGCATGCGACCGCGCCGATCGTCCCATATTTGATGTCGGCGTCGAATTCGCCCCCGTCCGCCACTAGCTGAGCGAGTTGCGCCCGCCGATCGGGCGTCACGAACCACTCGTTGGCGACCGTCTCCAGCCCCTGCTCGCGCGCGAATACCTCGGCGCCATCATAGGTCAGGAGGACATGTGGGCTGTGCTCCATCACTGCGCGCGCTGCGGTGACCGGGCAACGGATGGTGCGAAGCCCTGCCACCGCGCCCGCGCTTCGGTCGCGCCCGTCCATGATCGCTGCATCAAGCTCCGCAATGCCCTCGGCATTGAGGACGCTGCCGCGCCCGGCGTTGAACGACGGGTCGTCTTCGAGCACTCGCGCCGCCGCCTCGACCGCGTCGAGCGCGCTTCCTCCCGCAGCGAGGATTGCCTGACCGGCGTCGAGCGCGGCATCAAGCCCGGCCAGCGCGCGCGCTTCCTGATCGGTGCCGATGGTACCGGGCCGCATCGCGCCGGACCCGCCGTGGATCATCAATTTCCAGCTCATGCCGCGCCCTAGCGCGTGCCGTCCGCCCATTCCAGTTGACGCGCCAGAAAAAGCGATACTAATATGATATCAATTTAAAAGGAGGCATTGATGACCGAAACCACCGTCGCCGCCTTGACCAGCAACCGCGAGCGGCCAGCGGCCACGGCGAGCGGCTATCTCATGCTGATCATCCTGCTGGTCGTGATCCTGATTCAGATTTACGGCATCGTCAGCCTAGCCAACGATCTTGCCGGACTGGTGCCGATGCTGGCGTTGATCGTCGCTCCGATCGCGATCCTGCTGATCGCGCCGGGCTTCTACATGCTCCAGCCCAACCAAGCGGTGTCGATCACCTTGTTCGGCGATTATAAGGGTACCGACCGCGCCACCGGGCTGCGCTGGGTGCTGCCGTGGTACGGCAAGAAGAAGGTCTCGGTCCGCGCCAACAATTTCATTTCCGATCGGATCAAGGTCAACGATCTGCGCGGTAATCCCATCGAGATGGCGGCGCAAATCGTGTGGCGCGTGGTCGACACGGCGCAGGCTTTGTTCGACGTCGACGATTATAAGCAGTTCGTGAAGGTCCAGGTCGAAGCGGCGATCCGCACCATTGGCTCGCGCTATCCATACGATGACTTCGAACATCTCGAGGTGACCTTGCGCGGCAACCATGACGTGGTCGGAATCGAGCTTCGCAAGGAGCTGCAAGCGCGGCTTTCGGTAGCCGGCATCACGGTCGACGAATGCGGCTTCACCCATCTTGCCTATGCGCAGGAGATCGCCGGGGCAATGCTTCGCCGTCAACAGGCGCAGGCCGTGGTCGCCGCGCGCAAGACGTTGGTCGAGGGCGCGGTCGGGATGGTCGAGATGGCGCTGTCGATGCTCAGCGAAAAAGGCGTCGTCGAACTGGATGACGAGCGCCGGGCTGCGATGGTGTCGAACCTGATGGTGGTCCTGTGTGGCGAGCGCGACACCCAGCCGGTGGTCAACACCGGCACGCTTTACCAGTAAGCGGACCGTGGCCGGCGAGCGAAAGGCTTACCCGTTGAGGGTAGACCCCGCCTTGTGGGCGGCGATCGAACGCGCCGCCGCCGCCGACCTGCGCTCGGTCAACGCCGAGGTCGAATGCCTGCTGCGCGAGGCAATGAAGCAGCGCGGGGCGAAGTTGGGCAAACCCCAGCCAGTGCGCCGCGGCCGCCCGCCGAAGAGCGAAAACGACTAACGCTTCTGATCGGGGGCCTTGTGCTCAGGGCCGAGGGCATCGTCGAGCAGTCGCGCCAGCCGCAGGCCCCCGGCGACGACGTTCTGGCGGACCTCGGGAATCAGCGCCTGAACCTCGGACTCATCAAGTGTCGGCCGCGCAACTGGCGCTTCGCCGCACGGATCGTCGACCAGTGTCTTGTAGGCAAGGTTGCGCGCCTTGGCCCACATCTCGCGGCTCCATTCCTCGACAGTGCCACCGGCGACCCGCCGGCGCTCGGCCGTCGGCACTTGCGCCAGCAGCGCCCTGGCACCCGCAGGCGGACTGGTGATCGCCCGTTCGGCCAGCCAGCCGTCCCAGATACCGTGCAAATTGGTCCGCCCGCCGATCAATCCGTAATTGGCTGCCACCTTGTTGCCGCCGAGATCGCCATGATCGCCGGCGTGCATCGGCTGATGCAAATCGCCGACGAAATGGACGAGGAACGCCAGCGCGATCAGTTTTTCCCGCTGCGGCACCTTCGGATTGGCGAGAAGCCGCGCGTTGCGCTCGATTTGAGCCGACACGCAGTTGCCGTCCTTACACGGCGCCTTGAGGTCGAACGGCTTGCAGACATCGACGTTCTGGTAGTGCCAGCTGTATGCGTAGGAATAACGCTCATCGAGCGGCTTGACACAGTCGGCCCACATACTCGCCTGCTCGATCGTCCTGACCGGGCAGTCGGGCGTTTCGAGCAGCCGGCCCTGGCGAAGCAGCGCGGCAACCCTCGCGCGCGTCCCGGGCTGCATCTGCAGCCAGGCGACACGGGCGACGGTTTCGTGCCCATATTCCCAATAGGCGGCAGCGGGACGCGACGTGAGGAGGACCGCCAGCGCAAGCGCCAGCGAGAGAAAGCGAGTCGGCATCTTGACCCTTTAGCCGATTTGCGCGCGGTTTCAGCTAGAGATCGACAGGTCGTGTCGCCCGCGCCGCCTGTTCGGTCAGGTCGGCGGCGCGCAAGGCCGATCGTCGGTTGTGCAACCTATCGCCCACTTGGCTTGGCGCTTCGGCGTGGCGCAGCTATATTGGTGACATGTCTTCCATCCGTCCCTGGCGCACGATCGAGCGCCGCCTCTCGCGCCAGATCATGGTCGGTAGCGTCGCCGTGGGCGGCGATGCGCCGGTGACGGTCCAGACCATGACCAACACCCCGACCTCGGATGCGAAGGCGACGATCGACCAGATCCGCCGTTGCGAGGAGGCCGGGGTGGACATCATCCGCGTGTCCTGCCCCGACGTCGAATCGACTGCCGCATTGAAGCAGATCGTCCGCGCCGCGCGCGTGCCGATCGTCGCCGACATCCATTTTCACTATAAGCGCGCGCTCGAAGCCGCCGACGCCGGGGCCGCCTGCCTGCGCATCAATCCAGGGAACATCGGCTCGGCCGAGCGGGTGCGCGAAGTGGTCAACGCGGCCAAGGCCAACGGCTGCGCGATCCGCATCGGCGTCAACGGCGGCAGCCTGGAACGCGACCTGCTCGAAAAATACGGCGAGCCGTGTCCCGAGGCACTCGTCGAAAGCGCGCTCGATCATATCCGCATCCTCGAGGACCATGATTTTCGCAACTATAAAGTGGCGGTCAAGGCCAGCGACCTGTTCCTCGCCGTCGCCGCCTATCAGCAGCTCGCCGATCAGGTAGATTGCCCGCTCCACCTTGGCATCACCGAAGCCGGGGGGTTCGTCGGCGGGACGGTCAAGTCGGCGATTGGCATCGGTAGCCTGCTGTGGGCGGGGATCGGCGACACGATCCGCGTGTCGCTGTCGGCCGAGCCAGAGGAAGAGGTCCGCGTCGGCTTCGAAATCCTCAAAAGCCTCGGCATCCGCAACCGCGGCGTGCGCGTCATTTCCTGCCCGTCCTGCGCGCGGCAGGGCTTCGACGTAATCCGCACCGTCCAGGCGCTCGAGGAGCGGCTGCAGCACATCAAGACGCCGATGTCGCTCAGCGTTTTGGGCTGCGTCGTCAACGGCCCCGGTGAAGCCCGCGAAACCGACATCGGCGTCACCGGCGGCGGCAACGGCAAGCACATGGTCTACCTGTCGGGGGTCACCGATCATCATGTCCAGGATCAGGGCATGATCGACCATATCGTCCGTCTGGTCGAAGCCAAGGCGGCCGAGATCGAGGCCGCGGAGGAGGTTGGCGCCGAGGCCGCCGAATAGGCCTTCAGCCTCTCTTTACCTGTTCGATTTACACCGGCTGCGATGCTCAGGCTCGCGCTCATGGTTGTGGTGATCGGGACGGTGATCGGCGCGATGATGCCGAGCGGGTCGCGCTCCTCACCGTCGAATCCGGACAACGCCAAAATCATCGACGTGGACAGCGATCGTTCGTTAAGTATCGAGAACCAGTCGAGCCAGGACGGCGAGGTCAGGCTGCACCGCTTTTACGACGGCCATTTCTATGCCGACGCGAGCGTCAACGGGGCGCCGGTTCGTTTCCTGGTCGACACCGGCGCAACCGGCATCGCGCTCACCCAAAGCGACGCGCAGCGGGCGTCGATCGCGCTGACCCCCGGTATGTCGGAAGTCATCGGCCGTGGCGCCGGTGGAGAGCTCACGGGGGAAATGATCAGGTTGGAAACGGTCACGCTGGGCCACAAGGAAGCTCGCGACATGACCGGCGTGGTGATCGATGGCGCCGAACAATCGCTGCTCGGCCAAGCCTTTCTCAGCAAATTTGATTCGGTCGAAATCCACGGCGACGAGATGGTTCTGCGCTAACACTGGAATCGCTCGCCGCTTTCGCTAGAGCGGCGCCATGACGCGCCCCGCCCCGTCGCTGACCGCCTACGCCGCCGCCATCGCGGGGATCGCGCTCTTTTCGATCATGGACATGATGATGAAGGGGCTAACGCTGGCGATCGGCACTTATCCGACGCTGTTGTGGCGCTCGCTGGTCGGGATTCCGCTGGCCGCCATTCCCTATCTCGCCACGCGCAAAAGCTGGCCGGGCCGCGCCGCGATCCGCCTTCATTTGCTGCGCGGCGTGATGATGGTGCCGATGGCGCTGCTATTCTTCTGGGGCCTGTCGCGGGTGCCGATGGCACAGGCGGTGGCGCTGACTTTCATTGCCCCGCTGCTGGCGCTGGTGTTGGCGGGCGCGATCCTCAAGGAGCCGATCGGGCCGCGCACCGTCGGCGGCTCGCTACTGGCATTTGTCGGGGTCATCGTGATCTTCGTCGGCCAGGCGCAGGCCGACCTCGGCCCGGAGGCGGTCAGGGGCTCGATCGCGATCCTCGGTTCGGCGGTGATCTATGCGTTCAACATCATCGTCATGCGCCGGCAGGCGCAGGCTGCAGGGCCAGTCGAGATCGCCTTTTTCCAGAATCTGGTGTTCGGGCTGACGTTCCTGGCGCTCAGCCCGGTGCTTGGTGCGCCGCCGCTGCCGACCGGCCACACGGTCGAACTGCTGCTGGCGGCATTTCTGGCGCTCGGCTCGCTGATGCTGCTCGGCTGGGCCTATGCGCGCGCTGGCGCGGCTTATCTTTCTACCACCGAGTACAGCAGCTTCCTGTGGGCGATGCTGCTCGGCTGGCTGCGGTTCGGCGAGCATGTGTCGCTGCCCACCTTGTTCGGCGCGACCCTGATCGTCGCCGGCTGCCTGATCGCCGCGCGCACCTCCAAGGTCGAGCATCCGGCACTCGAGGCCACTGCCTAGCCGGAAGCCAGCACGTTGATCGTCAGCGCAAGCACACCAAGGTTGAAGAAGAAGCCGGCGACGCAGTGGGCGGTTACGATTTTTCGGATATGGGGCGAGGTGATGCACACGTCGCTGGTTTGCACCGCCACGCCCAGCGTGAAGGCAAAATAGGCGAAATCGCTGATCAGGGGCTCCTTCGTCTTGGGGAAATCGAGCCCCGCCAAATCCTTTCCTCCATCGTCGCTGGTGTAGAAAAGATGGGCGTAATGGAGCGTGTAGACCGCGTTGCCGAAGGTCCACACCAGCACCAGGCTGACCGCGACGAGCAGTTTGTCGAGGAGGTGCAGGCTTTCGGGGCTAGACAATTCGGCAATCACCGCCGCGAGGATTATGACCGACAGCAGGAAGGAAATTACCAGCAGCTGCGCGCGGTTGGCGTCGTTGACCTTGGCAACATCTCGCATCCGTTTTGCGTCATAGGAAAAGGTTGAAAGGTTGGAAGCCAGAAACCCGATCGCCGCCCCGTCGAAGCCAAGCAGGAGGCCCTCGGCCCATCCGACCATGGGCACCGCCACCGCCCAACCGATAACGAGCAGCACGAAAAATAGCAGGAAGCGCCATGGCATGAATCGATTGGCGATGGACTTGGCTTTGGTCATCCGGGCACAACCCGCGGCTCCAAGAATTGGTTGCGGGAGCGGAACATGGCCTGGGCATTGCTGATCGTCGGGGGACTGTTCGAAATCGGCTTCACGACCGCGCTGCGCTTCGTCGAGGGGTTTCGAAATTTGCCCTGGACGCTCGCCTTTTTGGGATCGGTGACGCTCAGCATGGGCTTGCTCGAAGCGGCGTCGCGGTCGATCCCGATGGGTACAGCCTATGCCGTTTGGGGCGGGATCGGCGCGGTCGGGACGGTGGCCGTCGGCATGGCCTTTTTCGACGAGCCGACGACGACGCTTCGCCTGTTGTTCATCCTTGGCATCGTCGGCTGCATCGCCGCCCTCAAACTCACCGCCTAGCGGGGGCCAGCAAGGGCGCGATTTCGGGGCTCTCCTCGATCGACGGCAGGAAGCGAGGAGCCGGCAAAGGGCCGCGCGCCTGCTCATAGGCAAAGCCCAAGGACAGGATCAGCGCATCCGACCATTTGGGGCCAATGAAACTGAGGCCGACCGGCAGGCCCTTCACCTGTCCCATCGGCACGGTCAGGTGCGGATAGCCGGAGACCGCAGCAAGGCTGCCCGCGCCGCCGCCCGAAATCTGGTCACCGTTGACTGCGTCGATCTTCCATGCCGGAGGCATGGTCGGGCCGATCAGCGCGTCGAGCTTGTTCTCCTTGAGCAACCGGTCGATTCCATGCGGCCCAGCCGCCTCGAAGCTGATCTTGCGCGCCTTGATGTAGGCCGGATCCGCCAAACCCTTGGTCGCCTCGGCCTTGGCGAACGTCTCTTGCCCGAACAGCGCCAACTCGGTCGCGGCGTTGGCCTTGTTGAAGGCGATTAAACCGGCCAGCGTGCGCGTCTTCACGGCCGGCGGCGTGGTCGCCAGATAGGCGTTCATCCCCGCCTTCAATTCGGTCAGGAGTACGGCGAACTCGTTGTCACCAATGTCCTTGTCGTCGAACTTGGCGATCTCGACCAGCGCCGCGCCGCGCGCCTTGAGTACGGCCAGCGCCCGTGCGAATGGCCCGTCGGTGCCGAAGCCAGCGGCGAAGCGCATCACTCCGATGCGCTTGCCCTTGAGCGAATTCGCGTCGAGGCTGGCGGCGAAGCCGGCCTTGTGCTTGTCGGCCTCGCTAGTCGCCGGGTCCGAGGCATCGCTGCCGGCGATCACGCCCAGCAGTTCGGCTGCTTGGCGCACGGTGTGCGTCATCGGGCCCGCAGTGTCTTGACTAGCGCTGATCGGGACGATGCGGCTGCGACTGACCAGGCCGACGCTGGGTTTGAACCCGACAATGCCGTTGATCGCGGCCGGGCAGGTGATCGATCCGTCGGTCTCGGTCCCGATCGCGTAATCGACCATCCCCGCGCCAACCGCGGCACCGGATCCCGAGGAACTGCCGCACGGATTGCGGTCGAGGGCGTGAGGGTTGCGCGTCTGCCCACCGACCGCGCTCCATCCGGAGATTGAATTGTTCGAACGGATGTTGGCCCATTCGCTTAGGTTCGTCTTGCCCATGAACACCGCCCCGGCGGCGCGCAGCCGCGCGGCGAGCGGCGCGTCGCGGCCGGTGACATTGTCCTTGAGCGCCAGGCTGCCGGCAGTGGTCGGTAGCGCGCCGGCCAGCTCGATATTGTCCTTGATCAGGATCGGTTGCCCGGCGAGCGGTCCTGAAAGTTTCGCGCGGTCGACGCGACGCGCCTGCTCAATCGCGGTCGGGTCGATCGCCAGCAGCGCATGGACCATCGGATCGAGCCGCCGAATCCGCTCGATCGCGGCTGTCGTGCGCTGTTCGGCGGGGCCTTTGGCAGCGCTCGCCCCCGAGGGTGCAAAGGCAATCAGAAGCGACGCGATTCCGCCGACTCGACCCGCGTTCGTCATGAAATTCATACCCTTTCGTCGAACAAATTAGGTCAGTCATGACAGCTTCATCCCGCCCCGGCCAGTGGGTCGGCCCCTTCCCGGTAGTTGTAAGTTTCCCGCCCCATGTTCCATTCCGCCTCCCTCATTGGGCTGCTGCTGGCGTCGACGTCTGCCTCGAATTTGCCCCAGACGGCGCCCGCCGCCGATCCCGCGGCCACAGCCGCGCCAGAGGGTCGGCCAAGCGCTGCCGCGCCCGGCGTTTCGGCGGCGGATGCGCTCCCGCCATCCGAACAGGCGGACGGCGCGGAAGGAGAGGATATTGTCGTTGTCGGCCAAAAGCCTCGCGGATCGGTGGTCGGCGACATCCCGCCGGAGAAAATACTCAATTCGCGCGACATCCGCGCCACCGGGGCGACCAGCATTTCGGATTTGCTCGACGCGGTCGCCTCGCAAATAGGCAGCGCTCGCGGGCGCTCGGGCGGGCGGCCGATTGTGCTTCTCAACGGTCAGCGCATCTCAGGCTTTCGCGAGCTGCGCGATCTGCCGCCTGAGGCGATCGAGCGGATGGAGATACTGCCCGAGGAAGTCGCGCTCAAATATGGCTATGCGGCCGACCAGCGGGTGGTCAACATCGTCCTTCGCCGCCGCTTCAATTCGACCAGCGCCGAGGTTCGCGGGCGCGTCGCAACCGACGGGGGCTATGTCGCGGGTCAGGCCGACGGCACGCGGCTGATCATCGCCAACGGCAAGCGCACTTCGTTCAATGTCCATGTTGAGGGTAACACGTCGCTCGCCGAGAGCGAGCGGGACATCGCGCTTCAGCCAACGGCAGCGTTGCTCGATCCGCGCCCGTTCCGGACATTGACCGGCGCTCGACAGGATGTGCGCGTTTCGGGCACCGCCAATCGCACGATTTTGGGCGATGTCTCGGCGACCTTCAATGGTGAGGTCGAGCGGGACACCGGCCGGTCCCGCTTCGGCATTCCACGGGGAACGCTGACCGCCGGCGCAATCGACCCACTCAGCCGCGATATAACGACCGATGCGGTCCGTTTCGGCGTCGCGCTCAACACCCAGCGCGGCAAGTGGCGGCTGTCGTCGACCGCGAACGCCGAGATCGCGCGCGGCACGACGCGCAGCGACCAGGATTTGTTCAATGCGCCCGCCCGCGACCGCAGCCGCTCGACCCGCCGCTCGCTGACGCTCGACGCTGTCGCGACCGGGCCAGTGCTGGCGCTGCCCGCCGGCGAGGCCAACGCGACGTTCAAGGTTGGCGCCTCCACCCTCGACCAGGACAGCCGGGCGAGCCGCCGCGGCCTGACCTCCTCCTCCAAT
>NZ_JACDDV010000053.1 GCF_013816785.1 Sphingomonas sp.
GACGGGCAGCGCCATCCGCAGCGCGCCGGCGCCCATGCCGCGCATCGCTCCGAAGGCGGCGCCCCGCGTCGTCCGTTCGGCGGTGGCGGCCGTGGCCGTCCCGGGGGCAACCGCGCCCAAGGCTAAACCATAGCGGCGAGGCTCGCGCGAGCCTTGAGGCACTTTAATTTCGGCCTGTCCGCGGGACCCCGCGGGCGGGCCGAAACGCCGTAAAAAGCTTGGAATATAGGACTTCATCTGCCATGGTCGGGCGATGAGTTTTCGCGCCTTTCGGGCGGCCCGTCCGATGTCCGGAAATCCGTCCAGCCGGTAAATCGCGCGCCACCATCAACTTCGTCAACTTTCCCTTGGAAACAATCCAACATCCCATGGCATCAGACCCCAACCAGAACGACTATGGCGCCGACCAGATCAAGGTTCTCAAGGGCCTCGATGCGGTGCGCAAACGCCCCGGCATGTATATCGGCGACACCGATGACGGCTCGGGCCTTCACCACATGGTGTTCGAAGTCAGCGACAATGCCATCGACGAAGCGTTGGCCGGCCATTGCGACCGCATCCTGATCCAGCTCAATCCCGATGGCTCGGTCACGGTCGAGGACAATGGCCGCGGTATCCCGACCGGCATCCATACCGAGGAAGGAGTCTCGGCGGCCGAGGTCATCATGACCCAGCTCCACGCCGGCGGGAAGTTCGAGAACACGTCGGACGACAATGCGTACAAAGTGTCGGGCGGTCTCCACGGCGTCGGCGTCAGCGTCGTCAACGCGCTTTCGGAATGGCTCGATCTGACTATCTGGCGCGACGGCGAAGAGCATTATATGCGGTTCGCCTATGGCGATGCGGTAGCGCCGCTGAAAATCGCCGGCCCGGCGCCGGAAGGAAAGAAGGGCACACGCGTCACCTTCCTGCCGAGCCCCGAGACCTTCAAGATCATCGAATTCGATTTCGACATGCTCGAGCATCGCTATCGCGAGCTGGCGTTCCTCAATTCGGGGGTTCGCCTGGTGCTCGCCGATGCGCGGCACGAGGAGCGGGTCGAGCACGAGCTATTCTACGAGGGCGGGATCGCTGCCTTCGTCAAATATCTCGACCGCACCAAGACCCCGCTGTTTCCGGATCCGATCGCCATCTCGGCGGTCCGCGACGGCATCGGCATCGACGTCGCGCTCGAATGGAACGACAGCTATTACGAGAATGTCCTGCCGTTCACCAACAACATTCCGCAGCGCGACGGCGGTACCCATATGGCCGCGTTCCGAGCCGCGCTGACCCGCACGCTCAACAATTACGCCGACAAGTCGGGGATGCTGAAAAAGGAAAAGGTCACCCTCACCGGCGACGACATGCGCGAAGGCTTGACCGCGATCGTCTCGGTCAAACTGGCCGATCCCAAATTTTCGTCGCAGACCAAGGACAAGCTGGTTTCGTCCGAAGTGCGCCAGCCCCTCGAAAGCCTGATGGGCGACAAGTTGGCCGAGTGGCTGGAAGAGCATCCCGCCGACGCCCGCTCGATCATTCAAAAGACGATCGACGCCGCCGCCGCGCGAGAGGCAGCCAAGAAGGCGCGTGAGCTGACCCGTCGCAAGGGAGTGATGGACATCGCCTCGCTGCCCGGCAAGCTCGCCGACTGCCAGGAGCGCGACCCGGCCAAGTCCGAATTATTTCTGGTCGAGGGCGACAGCGCCGGCGGCTCGGCCAAGCAGGGCCGCGACCGCCACTATCAGGCGATCCTGCCGCTGAAGGGCAAGATCCTCAACGTCGAGCGCGCGCGTTTCGACCGGATGCTCGGCTCGAAGGAAATCGGGACGATGATCCAGGCGCTCGGAACCTCGATCGGGCGCGAGGAATTTAATCTCGAGAAACTGCGCTATCACAAGGTCGTGATCATGACCGACGCTGACGTTGATGGCGCACACATCCGCACGCTGCTGCTGACCTTCTTCTACCGCCAGATGCCCGAACTGATCGAGGCCGGGCATCTCTTCATCGCCCAGCCGCCGCTCTACAAAGTCGCGCGCGGTCGCTCCGAAGTTTACGTCAAGGACGACAGCGCGCTCGACCAATATCTGGTCGACGCTGGCTTGGACGGTCTGCTGCTCGACACCGCCGAGGGGCCGCGCTCGGGTGAGGATTTGCGCACGTTGGTCGACCACGCCCGCCGTGTCCGAACTCTGATGGCTTATGCGCCGCGCAAGTATAACTATGCCCTCCTGGAGGCGCTCGCCCTGTCGGGGGCGCTCAAGCCCGACCTTTCTATCGACAAGCGCGCCGAAGCCATCGCCAAGGTCGCCGGCTGGCTCGGACGCGGCGACGAGGAAGCGGCCTGGTCGGGCGAAGTCGCGGCCGAAGGTGGCTATTTGCTCAAGCGGCTGTGGCGCGGCGTGACCGATGCCCACATCATCGAACCGCCCTTCCTCGCCTCCGCCGAAGCTCGCAAATTGCACACGCTGGCGGCCGAGCAGGCGTCGGCTTATGCCAAGCCGGCGACGCTCAGAACGCTTAGGAAGGGAAACACGGCGCCAACTGTCCAGGAAGAATCGCTGGCCCTGAGCGAAGTCGAAGGGCGTGAGGAAGGCGAGATCGAGGAGGCCAATACCGACACCCGCAAGGCGATCCCCGTCACTCGGCCATCCGAATTGCTCGAAGCCGTGCTCGCCGCCGGCCGCCGCGGTCTGTCCATCCAGCGCTACAAGGGGCTCGGCGAAATGAACGCCGAGCAATTATGGGAAACCACGCTCGACCCGGCCAACCGCTCGCTGCTCCGCGTCGAAGTCACCCAGGCCGACGTCGCCGACGAAATCTTCACCCGTTTGATGGGCGACGTGGTCGAGCCGAGACGCGAATTCATCCAGGACAACGCGCTGAACGTCGCGAACCTGGATGTCTAAGTTGGCCCTGCGCTAGCCGCTGCCTCGCGTTTGAGCCAGTCCAGGACGAGTTGCTCGGCCGCGCGCGGCACGGGCCGGCGAACGATCCAGTAAGCGCTGCCGATCGGAACGGCGAATTTGGTCAGCTCAACCAGCCGGCCCGCCGCTATACTCGCTTCGGCCATCCGCCTCCGCGCAAGTCCGGCGCCCATGCCGAGCGCCGCAGCCGACTGTACGAGTGCGCTTGACGTCATCCTCGTACCGCTGCGGGCCAAGGCGCTGTCGATTCCCAGCGCGCCGCACCAACGCAGCCAACTCACTTGGGGATCGCGGTCGTGGATCAGGGGCAGCGTCAGGATATCGCGTGGCTCGGCCAAAAGGCCCGCGCTGCGAGCCAGATCGGGTGCGAGGACTGGCACCATCACGTCGCTCATCAACGGCTCGGCCGCGGGCTGGCTGTCATCGACATAGGACGTTAGCCGAATGGCGATGTCCGCATCGGCGGGTATCCGCGATAGTCGCTGGCCGGTCTTGATCGAAACCGCGAATCTGCCGCGCGCCTCAGTGAATGCCGCGAGCCGCGGCAGCAGCCAGAGTTCGGCGAAAGATTCGGTGGTGGAGATTACGACCTCATTGGGGCGGCGATCCTCCCTCGTTGCTTCGACCCCTACCGCAAGCTCGCCAAGGGTTTGGGCGGCGATTCGCCCGAGCCTTTGCCCCGCGGGCGTGAAACGAAGCCGTCCGCCGCCGCGCTCAACTAGGGAAACGCCAATCCGGGCCTCCAGTTCGCGCATGTGTCGGTGAACGACTGAGGGGCTAAGGCCTAGCAGCCGAGCGGCAGCCCGGATGCCGCCTGCTTCGAGCGTTGCGGCCAAGACCCGAAGGCCGTTGAGCGGAAGGTTGCGCATGTTCGCATCAGGATAACGATCCGGGCAGATTTGGAAATAGCGGCCGGAGCAGCGCCGGGTTTACTGGAGGATCATGCAAACGCTTGCAGCCCTCGCCGCGATTATCGCGCTGCCGATAGTCATGCCGGGACCGAATAATTTTATTGTCATGGCGGAGTCGATCGCCGGCGGCATTCGCAGAGCCGTGCCGTCGATCCTCGCCATCGCCGTTGGCAGCGCTCTTCTACTGGCGGCGGCAAAGGGGCTGCTCGCGTTCCATTTCATGCAACGGATCGTACCGTTGATCGGTGTGGCCGGGTGTCTTTTGGTCGCGGCGATGGCCGGCAGGCTCTGGATGAAACCTGCCGAACCCGACATGCTCGGTATCCATTCGAAGCGGCCGATCGCGCTGGTGCCGTTTCAGTGGGTTAATCCCAACAGCTGGGTGTTGGCAGTGGTCGTAGCAACGGCCGCAAGCTCTGCTGGATATCCGGACTGGGTACCGATCGCCCTGCTAGCGGCCCTTTCAGCCGCCGCGTCGTTGCTCTGGGCAATGGTCGGTCAGTCGCTGGCGCCTCTGGCTGCCAATCCGAAGCACGGCCGGTGGCTCAACCGGGCGGTCGCGGTCGCGATGTTCGTGGCAGCGCTTCAGATGTTCATCTCTCAGATCGGAGAAATTTAGTGACCCTGACCTTGCTTGGACTCGCGGGAAGCCTTCGCCGCGGCTCGATTAACCAGCAGCTCCTCACCGCTATGGCGATGCGCGCGCCAACCGAAATCGGATTCCAGCTGTTCGATGGCCTAGGCGCCATCCCGGTGTTCAACGAGGATTTAGAGACGCCCACAGTCCCAGCCGGCGTTCAATCATTGTCGCGCGCGGTCCAGGCTGCGGACGTGTTGGTAATCTCAACGCCCGAATATAATCAGTCGCTACCTGGCGTGGTGAAAAACGCGATCGACTGGCTCAGCCGCAGCCCGGACCAACCGCTCGGCGGCAAACCATGCGTCGTAACCGGGGCGACCGTCGGCAAATGGGGGACTCGAATTGCCCAGCAGCAGCTGCGAACGGTGCTGACCACTTGCGGCGCCCGCGTACTGACGGGGCCGGCCTTGTACGTCGCCGACGGGGCAATGCCGACCGAGAAGCAATCAGAACTCGACGTCTTTCTCAACGCAATTGTCACAGATTTCCGTAAAATGCGACCTTTGGCCTGACCGCGCAAAAGCCTACTTGTCGAGGCATTCGGAACAGGCGCCGCGCCGAGCTATTGAGCGGATATGTCTGCCGCACCCACCATCACCGTCGCCTCCTACAACATGCGCAAGGCGATCGGGACTGATCGGCGCCGCGATCCCGATCGAGTGCTCCATGTCCTTCAGCAGATCGACGCCGACATCGTCGCGCTGCAGGAGGCGGACAAGCGCTTCGGGACTCGCGCCTCGGCGGTACCACACGGGCTGATCGACAGCCACGGCTTATACAAGCCCGTCGAGTTCGGGGTCAGCCACTCGCGCCTTGCCCATGCCTTTCCCTTCGGCGAGCGGATCGAGAACAGGCTCGGCCTCGTCACGCGCAACCTTGGCTGGCATGGCAATGCGCTACTGGTGAAGCGCGAGATTGAGGTGATCGACGTCGAGGCGCTGCACTTGCCGACGCTCGAGCCGCGCGGCGCGGTCATGGCTGAACTCGACATCCGGGGGGCACATTTGCGCGTGATCGGCATGCACCTCGATTTGAGCGGCCTGTGGCGGCGGCGGCAGATCCGCGCGATCCTTGCCCACCTCGCCAAGCGGCATCGGCCGATGCCGACCGTGATGATGGGCGACACCAACGAATGGCGCGCGGCGGGCGGGTGTCTCGGGGAATTCGGCGCGGCCTACAAAGTCGCGCCTACCGGCCCCAGCTTCCACAGCCGCCGTCCGATCGCCGCGCTCGATCGCATTTTGGTAGATTGCGCACTGAGGATCGACGCCGCCGGGGTCCACGCCAGCGCCGAAGCGCGCAAGGCGAGCGACCATCTGCCGGTGTGGGCGCGGCTGGGGCTTTAACCGCCGGTCATCTTGCGCTGTCGTCGCCGCTGAATGGACGAGCCGATGCCCATTGCCTCGCGATATTTGGCGACGGTGCGGCGGGCCAGGTCGATGCGCTGATCCCTGAGCAAATCGACCAGCGTGTCGTCGCTCAAGATTTCGGTCTCGGCGGCGATCAGCTTGCCGATTGCATCCTTGACCGCCTCAGCCGCCGCGCCCTCGCTGCCGTCGCTGGCGACACCCGATCCGAAGAAATATTTCAATTCGAACAGGCCCCTATCGCACGCCAGATATTTGTTGCTGGTGACACGGCTGACGGTCGATTCATGCATCTCGATCGCTTCGGCAACCTTTGCCAAAGTCAGGGGCCGAAGCGCCGACACGCCGGCTTCGAAAAAACCTTGCTGCCGGACAACGATCTCGCTCGCCACCTTGACGATGGTCCGCGCGCGCTGGTCGAGCGCTTTCACCAGCCAGTTGGCGCTGGCCAGCGAGTCCGCCAGCCACGCCTTCGCCGCCTTGTCCTGCGGCCCGCGCTTCAGCTCGGCATGGTAGCGGCGATTGACCAGCACCCGTGGCAGCGCGGCATTGTTGAGCTCTACGCTCCAGCCGTCCTTGGTCTGGCGCACGAACAGGTCCGGCGTGATCGACTCGGGCTGCTTGGTGACGAAGCGGCAGCCCGGCTTCGGGTCATAGGCGCGAAGTTCGCGCACCATGTCGGCCAAATCTTCCTCATCAACCCCGCAGATACGGCGCAAATCGGGCATCCGTCCCTTCGCGAGCAAGTCGAGATTGGCGATCAGTCGCGCCATCGCCGGATCATAGCGATCGGCCGCTTTCGCTTGCAGCGCGATGCACTCCTCCAGGTTCCGCGCCGCGACGCCTGGCGGGTCGAGGGACTGGACCAGCGCCAGCGCGTGATTCGCCTCGTGAGGGCTCGCTTCGCAAGCCTCGGCGATCACTGCCAGCGAGGTGTCGAGATAGCCGGTCTCCTCCAGCTCGCGAACGATCGCTTCAGCGACGCGACCGATAGTCCCGCCGGCCCCATGAAGCTGGGCCAGCAGATGTTCGGACAGCCCCGCATCGCCGCCCTCCAGCCGGTCGAAGTCGAACGCCTCGTCCGCTCCCGACCCGCCACCGACATCGGCGAAGCTGTCGGTGTCGAGCGCCGCTTCGCGCCAGTCGATGTCCACCGGGCTGTCGTCGATCCCGCCCAGCTTGCCGATCAGCTCGTCGGCTCCGGTCGGATCGGCGGCCGCCTCGCCAGTTTCGCGATCTTCGCGGATGATGACGCCCTCGCTCGCTCCGCTCTCGCCGGGGCGCGCCTCGAGCAGCGGATTGTTTGCCAGTTCCTCGGCGATCACCGCTTCGAGCTCTAGGTTGGAGAGGGTCAGGAGCTTGATTGCGGCCTGCAACTGCTGGGTCATCACCAGCGACTGCGAAACGCGAAGGTCGATACGCGGGCCGAGCCCCATGGCGACTAAGCTTCCACGCTACAGGGCGAAGCTTTCGCCGAGGTAGAGGCGCCGCACATTCTCATCGGCGACCAGTGCCTGCGGCGTTCCTTCGAACAGCACCTGCCCGTCATAAATGATGCAGGCGCGATCGACGATGTCGAGCGTTTCGCGGACATTATGGTCGGTAATCAGCACGCCGATGTCGCGCTGTTTCAGCTCGCGGACCAGTTCGCGGATGTCGCCGATCGAGATTGGATCGATCCCCGCGAACGGCTCGTCGAGGAGCATGATCGACGGTTCTGCGGCCAGCGAGCGGGCGATTTCGCAGCGCCGCCGCTCGCCCCCCGACAGCGACATCGCCGGCGAGGCGCGCAAATGGGTCAGGCCGAACTCGCCGAGCAATTGCTCAAGACGGGCTTCGCGCGCACCGCGATCCGGTTCGCCGACTTCCAGCACGGCCATGATGTTCTGCTCGACCGTTAACCCGCGAAAAATCGAGGTTTCCTGCGGCAGATAGCCGAGGCCGAGGATCGCGCGGCGGTACATCGGCAAATGGGTGATGTCGCTCCCGTCGAGGAAAATGCGCCCCGAATCCGGCCGGACCAGCCCCATCACCGAGTAGAAACTGGTCGTCTTGCCTGCCCCGTTCGGGCCAAGCAATCCAACCACTTCGCCGCGCGACACGCTCAGCGACACGTCGTGCAGCACCGCGCGCTTGTCATAGCTTTTGGCGATCGATCGGACTTCGAGCCCGCGCACCGGTCCGGTCCTGGTACCCGTCACCGGATACTCGATGGTCGCGGCGTCGTTCATCGGCTCAGTTCCGTTGGGCGACGGTGAAGCGCCCGGTGACCCGGCCGACCGACTGGTTGTTCGCGCCCCGCTGACCGCCGTCCATCACCGCCCGGCCGGTATCGAGGTCGATGGTCAACCGGCCCCCGTTCAAATAGGAGCCGGCGCGGTCGAGCCGGACATTGCCGACCATCGTGATCAGCTTTTGATTGAGGTCATAGACCGCGAAATCGCCGCGCGCGGTCTCGCTCGGGCTGACCACAGTAACGCCGCCGCTGGCGTCGATGCGGTTGATGTCCAGCTTTCCGCTGGTGTTCGCGTAGGCAAGCGTCAGCCGCGCGGTCCGCATCGTCAACTCGCCCTGCTTGATTACGACATTGCCGGCGAAGATCGCTCGATCGGCGCGATCTTGCGCCTCCGCGCGATCGGCGGCCAGGTCGATCGGCGCCTTGCTGTCATGACCCTTTAGCGCCGACACACCGCTTTGCGCCATCGCCATTCCGCTCCCCAGTAGGGCCGCCGCCATAGCGGTGATCGCGATTATAGGCTTGACGTTCATGCGTCTCATCTGACCGCCCCTTGGCGAATTTTCAAGCGCACGCCGTGTTCCAAGCTGACGGTGCGCGCGTCGAGATCGGCGCGCAACTGCCCGGCCTTGAATTCGCCCAGCGTCATGGTCCCGTTGACCGCACCGTTCGACCGCAAGGTCCGCTTGTCGAGATCGACCGTCACGTCGCGGGTCGCCAGCCGATATCCGTCGGGCCCCGACACGCGGACCGGGCCATCGATCTGCACTTTTTCCTGCTCCAGATCGTAACGGCCTTTCAGTGCGATGATGTCGAGCGGTCCGCGAGCCAGGCCGAGCGAAGCCCGAATTCCCTCGATCGACACCACCCGGTCAGTGCTCGTCGGCTGGATGGCGCGGTCGGCCGCGACCCGAAATTTCTGCCCCTTGTCGTCCTCGCCGCTATAGCGGGCCGATTCGACCTTCATCCGTTCCTTGGCCATCCCAACCTTGTTCTTGTCGAGGATGAAGCTGACGTCGCCGCGCTTTTCGAAAGGCGCAATCGCCAGCAGCGCCAACAGCCCGGCGATCGCCAGCGGCAGGCCATATTTGGTCGCCTTGACGACCGCGTCGTGGCGGCCGCCGGGCTCGGCCCAATCGCGCTTGATAGCGCGCTCTCGGTTGGCGGCGTCAGACATCAACTATGCGCGAAAATATCGTCTTCGGCCCAGCCAGCGAGATCGAGCAGGGCGCGCGCGGGAAGGAAATCGAAGCAGGCCTGCGCCAAGTCGACGCGATTCTCGCGCGACAGGCGGATATCGAGCTTCTCCTTCAACTGATGGAGGTAGCGCACGTCGCTCGCGGCATAATCGCGTTGCGCGTCGTTGATCTCCGCTGCGCCCCAGTCGCTGGTTTGGTGCTGCTTCGACAGGTCCTGGCCGAGCAATTCCTTGACCAGTTCCTTGAGGCCATGGCGGTCGGTATACGTCCGGATCAGCTTCGACGCGGTTCGGGTGCAATAAAGCGGCGCGGCGATGATGCCCAGGTAGGCGCGAATGATCGCGACATCGAAGCGCGCGAAATGATAGAGTTTGAGCCGGTCGGGATCGCCGAGCAGGGCCTTTAGATTTGGCGCGGCATAATCGCTGTCGGGACCGAACCGCACCAGATGCTCGTCGCCCGACCCGTCCGACAATTGCACGAGGCACAGTCGGTCGCGGCCCGGGATCAGCCCCATCGCCTCGCTATCGACCGCGATTGCCGCGCCGGTCGCGAACATATCGGTCGAGGGAAGATCTTCTTCGTGAAAGTGAATCGCCATGATTTTATTCGGTTTCCTCGTGCCGGGGACTTGCGCCGCCACGCCTGAACCGGCGGTGACGACAGGGGAGCTGAGGTCCTCTCTAGTCTGATCGGTGCCCGGCTTGCCAGCTTTAACCATGGAAACGCTAGGAGAAGCGGGCTTTTTCCTGTAGAGACTCGCGCCGTGCGTGCGGTTGTTTCCGCGCGGGCAGCCGGTTGCGCCCTGGCCCAGCGCATTGGTTTTCGATTTTGGGGGCACAAGAGAGTTTATATTTCCATGGGGTTCGATCGAGGGCGTAAGGGTGACCGCGGTGGTCGTGGCCGTGACAAGCGCGACGGTTTTGGTGGCGATGACAATTTCGCTGGTGGTGGCGGTTTCGGCGACCGAGGTGGCTTCGGCGATCGCGGGAGCCCCGGCGGCGGTTATAACGCCGGCGGCGGCGGCTATCGCGGCGGTGGCGCCGGCGGCGGCGGATATGCCGGAGGCGGCGGCGGGTTCCGTGGCGGCGGCGCTGGGGCCGGTGGTGGCGGTTTTCGCAGCGGGGGCGCTGGCGGCGGCATGCCGCCCCAGGTCGTTGGCGAAGGCAAGGGCGTCGTCAAATTCTTCAATCCGCAGAAGGGCTTCGGATTCATCGTCCGCGATGACGGCGGCGAGGATGTGTTTGTGCACATCTCGGCCGTCGAACAGGCCGGTCTGACCGACCTTGCCGACGGGCAGCCGCTCAACTTCACTCTGGTCGACCGCGGCGGGCGCATCTCGGCGACCGACCTCAAGATCGACGGCGAGCCGATGGAAATCGTGCGCAGCGCCGCTCCGCCCCGCGATGGCGATCGTGAGGGCGCAGGGGGCTTCGGCGGTGCTGGCGGCGGTGGCCCGCAGCGCCAGCTAACCGGCGAGAAGGCGCAGGGCACGGTCAAGTTCTTCAACGCGATGAAGGGCTTCGGCTTCATCAGCCGCGACGACGGACAGCCCGACGCCTTTGTCCACATCTCGGCGGTCGAGCGTGCTGGCCTGCCGACGATCAACGAAGGCGACCGGTTCGAATTCGACATCGAGGTCGACCGGCGCGGCAAATATGCCGCCGTGAACCTGCAGCCGATCCAGGCTTAAGGGTCGGTTTGGTCGAATTGGCCCGCCCGGCGTAACCCGGGCGGGCTTTTTCGGAGCTTGAAGAGCACATCACCTCATCGGGATCGGCTTGCCCTGGGCCATGACGAAGGCAATGTGGGTCACCGCCGCCGGATCGGTCAGCGGGTCGCCGTCGACCGCGATGATATCAGCCGATTTGCCCGGGTCCAGCGTTCCGGTCTCGCTTGACAGGTCGAGCAGATCGGCGCCGCCCCTGGTAGCGGCGATCAGCGCGTCGCGTGGGGTCATTCCACCTTTCGACACCATCAGGCCAACTTCCTCACCGGCGCGCGCGTGCGGGAAGACCGCCGCGTCGGTGCCCAGCGCGATCTTGACGCCGGCTTTATAGGCCATGCTGAGCCCCCGGCCCCACACGCCAAGCGTCTGGCGGGCCTTGATCTCGCTGTTGGGGGTGTAAATGCCCTTGCCGATGTACATTTGCAGCCCGCTAAAGGCCATCAGCGTCGCGCTGAAATAGGTGCCGCGGGCCTTCATTTCCTTGACCCCTTCGGCATCGATGAAAGTGCCATGCTCGATCGAATCGACGCCCGCCCGAACCGCGGCCAATATGCCCTTGGCGCCATGAGCGTGGGCGGCGGTTTTTAGGTGAAGGCCATGCGCCGTGTCGATGATCGCCTTCATCTCGACATCGGAGAAATGCTGCTCGAGCCCCATCGCCCCGGGATCGAGCACGCCGCCGGTGGCGTGGAACTTGATCACGTCGACGCCCATCGCGGCGATCTTGCGGACCGCCTCGCTGCACTGCTGGACGCCGGTGCACACGCCGACCTGGCCGCGCGTGTTAATCGCCGATGCGAGTTCGGGGTTATAACCGACCGCATCGTCGCCATGCCCGCCGATAATCGACAGCGCCGGGCCGGATACCATCACGCGCGGACCTGAAAAGCTGCCCTCAGGTATCGCGTCGCGCATCGCCAGCGAAGCGGCCGGCGGGCCACCGAGGTCGCGCAGGGTGGTGAAGCCGGCCCGGGCCATGGTCAGTGCGTTCGAAAGCCCGACGGTGGCGGCATAGGGCTCGGAATATTTTGGGGTCAGCGACTGATACCACGGCTCGCCCGAATGCTGGGTCAGATGGACATGCACATCGACCAGCCCCGGCAGCACCGTCTTGCCACGCATGTCGACCACCGTCGCTCCGGCCGGAGCGGTGGCGCCATCTTCGATCCGCACGATCCGGCCATTGTCGACGATCACCGTCGACGGCCCGCGCGCCGGCTTGGCCGCATCGACGATCAATCGGCCAGCCTGGATGGCATATGTTTCGGCCTGGGCGGCGGTCGACAGGGCGGCCAGCGCAATCGCGGCGATCAATTTTCCGAGCATCATGTTCCCCGTTCCGGCGCCCCCGCCGACGTCTATTTTCAGAGGCAAAGTTGATGAAGTTGATGGTGGAGCGCGAATCCGTGGCCTTCGAGACTTCCGGTATCAACTTTGCATTGCGGGCAAGCTGCGGTCGGCCGGAGGTGAAGGGCGTTTGACATCGCCGCAGACAAGCACGCGTAATCCTACTTTGCCAGCAATTTCAGGTCGCCATCGCCAGCAGCGCCTCGATTCGATCAGCCTCGAGGGCTGGCTTGTCGGTGCGGATGCGGCTGATGCGTGGGAAGCGCATGGCAAGCCCCGACTTGTGGCGCTTGCTGGCGTGGATCGAATCGAACGCCACTTCGAGCACCAGCGTCTTTTCGACCTCGCGCACCGGGCCGAAGCGATTGAGCGTATGGCCTCGCACGAACCGGTCGAGCCATTTCAACTCCTCGTCGGTAAAGCCGAAATAGGCCTTGCCGACCGGCAGCAACTCGCCTTCTTCATTCCAGCAGCCGAAAGTGTAATCGCTGTAATAGCTCGATCGCTTGCCCGACCCGCGCTGGGCATACATCATCACGCAATCGGCGGTCAGCGGGTCGCGTTTCCATTTATACCACAGGCCGACTCTGCGCCCCGCGACATAGGGGCTGTCGCGGCGCTTGAGCATCATCCCCTCGACGCCCTCGTCGCGGACGCCGGTCCGGCGTTCCTCAAGCGCCTCGAAGCTGTCCGCTTCGATCAGTTGCGACAGGTCGAACCGGTCGGGATCGAGCCGGCCGACGAAGCTTTCCAACCGCGTCCGCCGTTCGGACCAAGGCAAGCTCCGCAAATCCTCCTCGCCGTCGAAAAGGATGTCATAGAGGCGGACGAAGGCGGGAAATTCGCCCTGAACCTTGGCGCTGACGTTCTTGCGCCCCAATCGCTGCTGGAGCGCATTGAAGCTCGCCGCAGCGCCCCCCTGGCTCTCTCCCCGCACCAGCAGCTCGCCGTCGAGGACGGCGGGAACGGTGAACGCCCCGGCGATGTCGGGAAAGCTGCCGCTGATGTCGTCGCCGGTGCGGCTGTAGAGACGAGTATCGCCACCGGCGCGGACCAGCTGGATGCGGATCCCGTCCCATTTCCACTCGGCCGCATAATCGGTGAGATCGACACGGGTCTGGTCGAGCGGGTGGGCGAGCATGAACGGGCGGAACACCGGAATGTCTTTCGCGGTCGGCTGAGCGGCGCGGCCCTCGCCCCAGTCGAACAGTTCGGCGTAGGGTGGCTTCAACCCGTGCCACACTTCCTCGACCTGCTCGACGTCAAGGCCGAAGGCATCGGCCAGAGCCTGTTTGGCGAGACGTGCGGAGATTCCGACCCGAAGCGCGCCGGTAGCTAGTTTGAGAATCGCGAATCGGCCCGACGCGTCGAGATGATCGAGTAGCGCGGCGAGCATTGCGGGCGCCTCGGATCGGCTCGCCGAGCGCAGCCGCTCGACCGCGTCCGACAGCCGCACGGTCCCGTCGTCGAGTAGCGGCTCCCCCTCGGGTGGAGGCCATAGCAGCGATACCGTCTCGGCCATGTCACCGGCATAGTCCCGGCTCATGCGAAGCAGCACCGGGTCGATCCGCTCTTCGGCCAGACCGCGCACTACCGCGGGCTTGACCGCCGGAATGTCGAGCATCCCAGTCAGCGCCGCCAGCGCGAGCCCGCGGTCTGGATCCGGGGTGGTTTTAAGATAATCACCGATCAGCCGCAGCTTGGAGTTGCGCGAGCGGGTGTAGACGAGGTCGTCGAGCAGCTGGGAAAAAGCGCGCATCGTCGCATCAATGCGCGGGCGCGGCTTTGGCTGCCAGAGGCTGGGTTAGTGGAGCCGCACCGCCAGCGCGGCAAGGATCGATTCGCGGTCGTGAGCGGCCTGGCTACCAAGCGCTTCGCCCATATAGTCGAGGCAGGCGCGGGTCGCGGCACGGTGACCGGGCATCATCGCATGATGCGCGCCATAGTCGGCGAGACCTTCCAGCGCTGCAAAACCATGGTCGGCGGCGAGCACCCGGATCGCCTCCATCCTGGCGGCGATATCGACCGGCTTCAGCCGCGACACGCGCTGTTCGATCTCGGCAATGCGTTCGCCGATGCGGGTTCTGACGAGGTTGAGCGAATCGAGCGACGCCATGGCAATTCTCCGTTGAGCAGAGGAGTGTCACCCAAATTGGTTAACAGCTTGCGAAGGCGGCCCAGTCTTGACAATTTGGCCCTCGCCCGTCAGAGGGGCCGCTGTTCGGGCGGCGCCGGAGGGCCCGCCTTTCATTTTGTCAAAGATTCGGGATTTGTCCGATGGCCAAGCCGGCAACAGTCAAAATCAAGCTCGTCAGCTCGGCCGATACGGGCTTTTTCTACGTCACCAAGAAGAACCCGCGCAACACGACGGAGAAGATGTCGTTTCGCAAATACGACCCGGTCGTGCGCAAGCATGTCGATTTCAAGGAAGCC
>NZ_JACDDV010000004.1 GCF_013816785.1 Sphingomonas sp.
GCTACATCACGCTCGACAAGCTGGGGACGATGATCCGCGAAGGCCGCGATTTCGAGGTCATCGATGCCAAGTCGGGCGAGGACATCACCCACCAGGTGCTGACCCAGATCATCGTCGACGAGGAAGGACGCGGATCGACCCTGCTGCCAGTCAATTTCCTGCGCCAGCTGATCGGGCTTTACGGCGGGCAGATGGAGGGCGCGGTGCCGCCCTATCTCGAAGCGGCGATGGAGGCTTTCAAGAAGAACCAGGCGGCCGTCGCCGGCGCGTTCGGGCCAAACATGTTCGCCGACCTTGCCAAGCGCAACATGGCCATGTTCGAGGGCGCGACCCAGGCGTTCGGCGGCAAGAAGGTTGCAGAAGGCGCAGCGGCGGACGAGATCGCCAAGCTCAAAGCCGAACTCGCCACGCTCCAGGCCAAGGTCGACAAGCTCGGCCAATGAGTCGGCTCGCATGTTTTTTCGCGTTGGCCGCGGCATCGGCTGGGGCGCCGATCCCGACCATGTCGTTCGATGGGTGGAAGTCGCTGCCCCTGTCGGCGGGATCATGGAGCTATGTGCCGACCGTGAGCGGGTCCGAGGCGCGATTTGGAACGGTGCTGACGATTCGCTGCGACCGAACGACGCGGATGGTGAGCATTGAGCGCCCAGGCGCCGCGCCGGCGCCGCTGACGATCGTCACCAGTTCGACGAGTCGGGCGATCGCAGCGGGCACGAAATTGGCCGCGACCAACCCGCTGCTCGACGCGATCGCCTTCAGCCGGGGGCGGTTCTTATTATCGGGGAGCGCGGGCAGCGTGCTGGCGGTGCCAAGTTGGCCGGAAGCGGCGCGAAGCATCGAAGATTGCCGAATTTGAACCACAATACAAGACTTGATCTTGTCGCCTTCCCACAACATGTTGCGGGTAGCTTCAACGCAGCGAAAGGAGGTGATCCGATGTCTCATGGTTCAGCAAAGGGGTCGGATAAGTTCGCTTGGGAGAGGGCGGCCTAACCAGCCCTGCCACGGTCTCCCGGGCTCGAACGCCCGATCGCTGACCATGTCGAAGGGAGCTGTCGTGTGGTGCGACAGCTCCCTTTAACTTGCCAATTCCGCCATTTTGAGGAACCGTTTCGGCGCTGGACCGTCTTGTTCGGGACAGTTTCAACGGGAGCGTCCAATGGCAAGAACTACAACGCGCAGCGGCGGAACCAAGAAAGCCGGAAGCAGCAAGTCTTCGGGCAAAAGCAATTTAGACAAAATCGCCAAGGCGGCGATGAGTCGCGAGATGCTCGCGGCCGGCCTGACTGCCGCAGCCGCGGCGATCGCCGCCAGCCCCAAGGCGCGCAAGGCGATTCGCGATGCCGGGCTCGATGCCGCCGACACCGCGAGCAGCGCGGCGACAGCGATGATGACCAATGCCTCCAAGCTTGGCTCGCTGATCGCCGAAGCGGTGGCCGAGGCTGCCCAACGAGTGATGTCGGGCAAATGGACCGACGATGTCGAGAGCGCCGCCAGTGACGCCGCGGCGAGCGTGAAAAAGGCGGTCGGCCTCAAGAGTCGCTCAGCGCCTAAGCGCAAGGCGTCGGCGACTCGCAAGACCTCGACCGCCAAGCCGGCGACGGCCAAGTCCGCGGGGCGCAAATCGACGACCACCAAGCGCCGCTCGAGCGCGACCGCGCGCAAGCGGGCGCCGGCCAAGCCCAAGACCACGCCGGCCAGCTGACCGGAGATCAGCGAACTGGGGCTTCGGAGCGCAGGTTCCGGAGCCTCTTTTGCGTTGGAAAAGGGCGAAGCGCCGTGCCATGGCGAGGTCATGAAGCAGGCAGGATTTTCAGTCGTCGTGCTGGCGGCCGGGCAGGGCACGCGGATGCGGTCGGACACTCACAAGGTGCTCCACCCGATCGCCGGGAAGCCGATGCTGCTGCACCTGCTCGACACGGTCGATGCCCTTGGCGCCAATCGACGCGTGGTGGTCGTCGGCAAAGGCCGCGAGCAGCTTGAAGCGGCGCTCGCCGGACACGGCGTGACGACCGCAGTGCAGGCCGAGCAAAAGGGCACCGCCCATGCCGTCCAACAGGCCAGCGAGGCGCTCACCGGAGCCGAGGGGCCGGTGCTAATCCTCTATGGGGACACGCCGTTCGTGACGGGCGAAACGCTACAGCGGATGATCCAGCGACTGGGCGGCAGCGACGACCCCGGAGTGGTGGTTTTGGCCAGTTCGCCCCCCGACGGAAAGACCTACGGCCGCGTAATCCTGGGTGAAGACGACCGCATTTCGAAGATGGTCGAATATAAGGATGCCAACGAGGCCGAGCGGGCGGTCAAGCTGTGCAACAGTGGTATGATGGCGGTAGCCTCGGCCGATCTGTTCCGCTGGCTGGCGCAGGTCGGTAACGACAACGCCGCGCATGAATATTATCTGCCCGACATCGTCATGATCGCGCGGGGCGAGGGGCGGCACCCGGTCGCGATCGAGGGCGAGGCGTTCGAGACCGCGGGTGTCAACAGCCGCGCCGAACTGGCCCACCTCGAACTCGACTGGCAACGGCGGCGGCGCGAGGAAGCGTTGGAGCAAGGGGCAACGCTGATCGATCCCGAAAGCGTGTGGTTTTCGGCCGATACCAAGCTTGGGCGTGACTGTACGATCGAGCCGCATGTTGTTTTCGGTTCAGGAGTCAGCATTGCCGACGGCGCCTTCATCCGCGCCTTCAGTCACATTGAAGGCGCGACTATTTCGAGCGGCTGCGAGGTCGGGCCGTTCGCTCGGCTGCGGCCCGGCGCGGTGCTCGAAGAAGGCGCCAAGGTCGGCAACTTCGTCGAAATGAAAAAGGCGCGGCTGGGTCGCGGCGCCAAAGCCAATCATCTGAGTTACATCGGCGACGCCGACGTCGGCACGAAGGCCAACATCGGCGCCGGCACGATTACTTGTAATTACGACGGCTTCACCAAACATCGGACGGTGATCGGCGCGGGCGCGTTCATTGGGTCAAACACCAGCCTGGTCGCCCCGGTCAGCATCGGCGACGGGGCGATCGTGGGCGCGGGATCGGTGGTGACCAAGAATGTCGCCGCCGACAGCCTGGCCGTCGCTCGCGGCGAGCAGCGCGGCTTCGTTGGCTGGGCCAAGCGGTTCCGCGAGAAGGCGCTCGCCAAGAAGGGCGTGAGCTGAATGTGCGGGATTGTCGGGATTGTCGGGCGGAGCGGGGTCGCGGGACGGCTGTTCGACGGGCTCAAGCGGCTTGAATATCGGGGCTATGACTCGGCCGGAATTTGTACTGTCGGCGCCGACGGGTTCGACCGGCGGCGGGCCGAGGGCAAGCTTGAGAATCTGAAGCGTGAACTCGATGCCGCGCCGCTGGGCGGCGACGTTGGCATCGCGCATACACGCTGGGCGACACATGGCGCGCCGACGGTCGACAATGCCCATCCGCACATCGTCGGGCCGGTGGCGCTGGTCCACAACGGGATCATCGAGAATTTCAAAATCTTGCGCGAGGAATTGCTCGCGCAAGGGCGCGAGTTTCACAGCGAGACCGACAGCGAAGTGGTCGCGCATCTGGTCGCGCGCGAAGTCGAACAAGGCGCGGCGCCGCAGGAGGCGGTCGCGACCGTTCTGCCGCGACTGCACGGCGCTTTCGCTATCGCCTTTCTGTTCGAGAATCACCCCGAGCTGGTGATCGGCGCGCGGATGGGAGCCCCACTGACGGTCGGCTACGGGGCAGGTGAAAATTACCTCGGGTCGGATGCACTCGCGCTGGCGCTGCTGACCCGGAGGATCGCCTATCTCGACGACGGCGATTGGGTCGTGGTCGAGCGCGAGAAGGTGCAAATCTTCGATCGGACCAACCAGACGGTGGAGCGCGAGATCGTCGACTCCGGCGCATCTTCGGCGACGACCGAGAAGGGCAATTACCGCCACTACATGCAGAAAGAAATCTTCGAGCAGCCGATCGTCGTGGCGCAAACCCTGCAAAGCTATGTTCGGCCCTTCGAAGGGCGGGTCGCGCTGCCCGACATCGAGTTCGACCTTGGCAGCGTCAACCGGGTGACGATCGTCGCCTGCGGGACCAGCTATTACGCCGGGATGGTCGCCAAATATTGGTTTGAGCAATTCGCCCGCGTGCCGGTCGACATCGATGTGGCAAGCGAATTCCGTTACCGCGAGCCGGTGCTCGAGCCGGGCGGGCTGGCGTTGTTCATTTCGCAGTCGGGCGAGACCGCCGACACGCTCGCCGCGCTGCGCCACGCGCGCGCCGAGGGACAGGTGATCGCGGTGGTGGTCAATGTCCCGACCAGCTCGATGGCGCGCGAGGCCGACCTGCTGCTGCCGACCCATGCCGGGCCGGAAATCGGAGTCGCCTCGACCAAGGCGTTCACGTGCCAGTTGGCGGTGCTCGCCGCGCTTGCCGCCAATTTGGCGCGGTCCAAGGGAAGGCTCAGCGAGGAAGCGGAACGCGAACTGGTCGCGCATCTGCGAGAAGCGCCCGAGGCGATGAATGACGCGCTAGGCCATGACGATGAAATCGCGGGCATGGCGCACCTCGTCGCCCCAGCGCGCGACGTGCTCTATATGGGTCGCGGCCCGGACTATCCGATGGCTATGGAAGGCGCGCTGAAACTCAAGGAGATCAGCTACATCCATGCCGAAGGTTACGCAGCCGGCGAGATGAAGCACGGCCCGATCGCGTTGATCGACGATCTTGTCCCAGTGATCGTCCTCGCGCCGTCAGGTCCGCTGTTCGAAAAGACCGTCAGCAACATGCAGGAAGTGCGTGCGCGCGGCGGAAGGATTATTCTCATCTCCGACGCCGCAGGGCTGGCGGCGGCGGGCGAGGGGTGCATGGCGACGATCGAAATGCCGAGCGTCCACCCGTTGATCGCGCCGCTGGTTTACGCTGTGCCGGTGCAGCTGCTCGCCTACCATGTTGCGGTGCTCAAGGGGACGGATGTCGATCAGCCGCGCAACCTGGCGAAGAGTGTCACCGTCGAATGATCAGGTTGCGAGGTTGAGGTCGCTGACGCGCTGTTTCAATCGCTCGTAGAGGAAGTCGATGGCCAGACGAACGCGCGGTGCGTGGCGTACGCGCTCGTGGGTCAGCAGCCACAATTTTCGACCATGATCCCGCCTCGGCGGAAGGCAACGGACGAGGTCGGGCTCGCCCTCCGCGACGAGACAGGGAAGCACGCCGATGCCGAGACCCGAGCGGACGCCGCTGAGTAACCCGGTCGAGCTGCCCTGGTGGATCACCACCTGCCCGGTGAGGCCAAGCTCTTCGAGGAACGCCTCATAGGCGCGGCCAAGATTGCCGCCGCCGCCGCCGACCAGGGCATGCGATTTCAGTTCGGACTTGGTCCGGGGCACGCCGTTTCGGTCGGCATAGTCGCGGCTGCAGTAGAGTGTCCAATCGTCGTCGCACAGGCGTCGCCCGACCACCCCCGCCGGCATGGCGTAAGACGTGCTACGAAGGGCAATGTCGGCCTCGCCGGCGCCGAGGTCGCGGATGCCCCGCGCGGTGTCGATCTCGATCCGGACCTTCGGATGGCGACCGTGAAGCTCGGCCAGCATTGGGGTCAGCAAGGCGTGGGCGAAGATCTCCTCGGTGGTCAGCCGGACGGTGCCGCTCACGTTGCGGGCTTCGGCGGCCGCAGCTTCGGCGAAGCCGTCGGCGGCCTTGGACATCGCTTTCGCGCGGTCGATCAGGGTTTCGCCCGCCGCAGTTGGCGCATAGCCGGCCTGGCGGCGATCGAAGAGGGGAAAGCCGACCGCCTGCTCCAGCGCGGCGATGCGGCGCGCAACCGTGGTCTGGCTCACACGCAGCGCGCGCCCGGCCGCCAGGGTGCTTCCGCCCTCGGCGACGGCGAGGAAATAGCGAAGGTCGTTCCAGTCGATCATATCCGCTCCCTGCGCCGCTCGGCAACGGAATGCATTCTGCAATAATGCAGAACCATTTTGCAACATCGTTGCTTATTAAAACTGAATCAGGGGGTTATTTAAGGCGTCACACCGGGTTTGTCCGGATAAAAAAAAGGGATAGCGACCATGACCCGCCTTCTTCCATTTCTGATGCTTTCCGTAATTTCCGTGCCGCTGTCGGCCCAGCCGATCGGCCCGACGACTCGCGTCGTTGTAGCGGGCGATCTCGACCTTTCGACCGCCACCGGCCTTCGCATTCTCGATCAGCGGCTGACCATCGCAATCGTCGACGCTTGCGGCGAGGCGTCCCCGTCCGATCTCGTTGGCCAGAATCAAGTCAGCGCCTGCAAGGTCAACGCTCGCACCCAGGTCCGCACCGAGCGCGACCGCATCGTCGCCCAGCGGACGCAACCAGCCCAAAGCCAGATCGCCGCTCGCTGAGAGCCACGTCAAAAATGCGCCGGCCCGACGAGAAGTTGGGCCGGCGCTCTTGCGCGGGCTTGCCTAGACGCCGACATGACGATCATCGAGTTCGCCGCCACACCGGCCAACAGGGAGTGATGATCATGGCAAAGGCGAAAGCGGCGGACGGTACGAAAAAGAAGAAAAAGCCCGCTTCAGCCAAAACGGCGACGAGAAAGGTCAAATCGGCCAAGCGCGGTAAGAAAGCCGGCGGGGACCACAAGGGATTCGAGAAGCTGGGCAAGCTCGCCGATCATCCGCTAATCGGCGATCTGCTCGCGGTGGGCGCGATGGCTGCGGTGGCGGCGATCGCCGAGAAGGGATTCTCCGGCAGCAGCAAGGGTAAGACCGGCGGATCGGCACAAGCGGTCAAGGCTGCGGGCAGAGCGGCGGCAGCGGCAATCGGCAAGCGCTTGCTGACCGAGGTCGGCGAAATCAGGAAGGCTGCGAAGCCGAGCTAGGCGCCCCGGTAAAGCAAGGTCAGTCGCGCGCGTCCCACGGTGCGCTCGGCATCGATCGACCAGACAGACGTCGGCGCAATCTGCTGATTGCTCGCCGTTTCGATTGCCATCCATGCGCCGGGCGCGGCCCATTGGGCAGCGTCGATAGCCCGCACCACCGCGTCGCCCGACCCTTCGGCGTAGGGCGGGTCGGCGAGAATCAGGTCGAACGGGTCCTCGCGCGGCAGGACAGCGGCCGACGCGGCCCGAACGGTGGCCCGTTCGCCGGCGCCCAGCGAGGCCAAATTAGCGTTAATCGCGTCCAGCGCGGCGCGGTCATTTTCAATCAACACGGCCTGCGCGGCTCCGCGCGACAGGGCCTCGATGCCGAGCGCGCCGCAGCCGGCATAAAGATCGGCGACGCGCAGCCCTTCGAAGCTGCCGAGACGGCTGACCAGCATCGAGAAGAGGGTTTCGCGCGTGCGGTCGGCCGTGGGGCGGGTCTGTTGTCCTTGGGGCGCGACGAGAGACCGCCCGCGCCAGGCGCCGGCGATCACCCTCACTTGAGCGTTCGCTTGAACTGAAACAGTTCCTCGCGCTGAATTTCGGCAACGTCGCCGCTGTCGAGGCCTTCGAGGGTGAACGGGCCATAGCTGGTCCGGATCAGGCGCGACACCTGCAGGCCGAGGTGGGCGAGGACGCGGCGAACCTCGCGGTTCTTGCCCTCGGTCAGCGCCATCTCGATCCAACAGTTGCGCCCCGTGCGCCGCTCGAGGTTGGCGTTGATCGAGCCGTAGCGCATGCCCTCGACGGTGACACCCTCGGCCAGCTCCTCTAGTTGCGCCTGTGTCACGGCGCCGAATGCGCGGGCGCGGTAGGTGCGGACAACGCCGGTGCTGGGCAGTTCGAGCTGGCGCTTCAGCTCTCCATCGTTGGTCAGGAGCAGCAGGCCTTCGGTCATAAAATCGAGCCGGCCGACCGGCATCAGTCGCGGCAGACCGGCGGGCAGCTTGTCGTAGATTGTCGGCCGACCGCCCGGATCGCGAGTCGCGGTCAGAGTGTTCTGCGGCTTATTGAAGCGAAACAGCCGGGCGGCGGTCGGCGGCTTGACCGGCTGACCGTCGACGGTGACGCCCTGGAGCGTTTCGAGCAGCGTAGCTGGGGTAGTCAATGTCCCGCCGTTGAGCGCGATGCGCCCTTCGCCGATCATTTTTTCGATGTCGCGCCGTGAGGCGATTCCGGCGCGCGCGAGTAGCTTGGCGATACGCTGCGGTCCTTCGTCGCGGGACGGGCCGGGTTTGGGGCCGCGGACGATTTGCGACGGGCCGCCGCCACGGTGGGGCCGTCGCGGCACCGGGGCACGCTTCGTTCGTTGCGGGGGCATCGCTTATTTCCTACGGGTTGGGAATGCTGTTCGGGAAGCGCAACCAGATCGTCAAGCGGATACTGATCGTCGAGGACGAGCCGCTGACCGCGTTCGACAATGAAACGATGGTCGGCGACGCCGGTTACGAAGTCGTGGCCACGGTCGATCGGTTCCGCGACGCGGTCGCGGTGCTCGATCGCGAACAGGTCGATCTGATCATGTCCGACGTCCGCCTGACCGGCGACCGCACCGGGGTCGACCTGGCCGAGGTCGCGAGGAAACGCGGCATTCCAGTGCTATTCTCGACCGGCAAGTTGCCGGACAACGCCTCCGACCTGGTCGTCGGCTGCCTGATGAAGCCGTATAACGAGCGGACTCTCAGGGCCGCCCTGAAGGCGGTCGACCAGCATCTGGCCGGCAAGAAGGCCAAGCCGCCGGCGGGGCTTACCCTCTACCAACGGATTACAACCTAAAGCGCCGCTTCCACCTTGCGATGAAAATCGGCGAGTCCGTGCTCGAGCGTGCCAAGGGTGACGCGGTCGATCTGTCCTGACGAAAGACCGCGCATGCACAGCGCCGCGGCTTGGAAATCCTCGTTGCCGAATGTGCCCTCGTCGAGCAGTTCCCAGCTGCGCTGCCAATGATCCTCCGCCTCGTTGTTGGTCGGCGGCTCGGGGATCAGCATGATATCCTCGACCAAAGTCCGCCCGACCGACTGCGGCATGGCGATCAACAAATTGATGTAGTCCGGGCTGACGATCACCACCGAGGCGGGAAACAGCTGATAGGTGTAGGTCACGGCCTTGCGCAATAGAGTCCAGTCGTCGCGATCGATCTCCGACAGGTAGGAAGTCCGGCCGACCGCCGCGCGCTGGTGCACGCCGATGGTGTCGGCGACGGTGATTCCATCGGCGAAGAAGCCGGCGATGGTCGAGGCATGGAGCCGCTGAACATGATAGCTTTCGAGAAAGGCATCGATGATCAGCTTCCAATTGGCAGCGACATCGTGCGTGCGGCGGCGGTAGAGATGAAGGCCGCCGACTCCGAACGCATCGAGGTCGGGTGCTAGGGCGAGCGCGTCGCCGAAATCGGCGCTCTCGTCCTTGGCCCACCAGATCAGGCCGCCAGCCTCGACACAAGAGAATTCGTGAAGGCCGTTCGCGGCCTTGTCGAGGCCCGGAAAGCAGTCGGCGCGTGGAATGCCGGCCAACTCGCCGTCGGGCTTGTAGGCCCAGGCGTGATAGGGGCAGACGATGCGCTTGGCGGGCACCACCTCGTCCGAATCGATCAAACGCGTTCCGCGATGACGGCAGACATTAGCGAAGACGTGCGCCCGCCCGTCGGCGTCGCGGGTCAGGATCAGCGGCGTACCATAGCCGTCGTGAGCGATCGCCTGGTTCGAACCGGGGAGCAGCGCCGAGGGTCCGAGCAAGTGAGGCAGCCGATCGAAGATCGCCCGGCGCTCGGCCGCATAGCGCTCAGGGTCGGTATAGACGGCAGCGGGAATCGTCTCGATCCCCTCGCCAAGTGCGGCATCGCCGCGGGCCAGCGCTTCGGCAAGGGCGCGCTGCCCCAAAGTCGGACGGTGAACTTTGACCATTTGATCCATGTTAAGAGTCTGCGCCAAGCACCGGTCCGTCGCAAGGACGAACTGAAACGCGTCGACGCGGGTACAGAAACGTCTCCCCTTTTATGCCCCGCGTTCGCTGCTAGGCTCGCAACAACGCAAGGCGGGAGATTCGAGTGAGCGACCAAGCGATGGCGGCCAGCCCGCGGACCAACTGGTGGGATGGGGTGCGTCCCTACTTCGAACGGGCGCCGCTCGCCGCGCTGTTCCTCGGCATTTCGTCGGGCTTTCCCTATGCGATGATCGGCGCAACGTTGACCACGCGGCTGGCGCAGGACGGACTCGACAAGAAAAGCATCACGGCGTTTACCCTCGCCTTCCTCGCGTACAACCTCAAATTTCTCTGGGCCTGGGTGGTCGATGGGGTGCGCATCCCATTTCTACACCGGCTAGGTCAGCGCGTTTCCTGGCTGCTGCTGGCGGGCGTGCTGGTTATCGCGGCGGTCGCCAACCTCGCGTTCGTCGATCCGTCGGCGAGTCTGCTGACCACGGCTTATGCGGCAGTGCTGGTCGGGGTCGCGGGCGCCACCTTCGATATCGTCATCGACGCTTACCGGATTGAAATTCTCGAGCCGCGCCAGCTCGGCGTAGGATCGGGCATGGTCCAATATGGCTGGCGCATCGGATCGGTCGCCGCGGGCGGGCTGGCGCTGGTCTTGGCGGCACGCATCGGCTGGGAATTTGCCTATCTCGCCTGCGCCGCCTTTGCATTTCCGGCGATGATCACCGGGTTGGTCTATGGCGAACCCAAGCGTCACCGTGAGCCCAAGGTGCGCCGCGGCATGGGGGAAGCGGTACGCGCGGTTTATGTCCCGTTCGTCGAGTTCTTCCAGCGGCAAGGGGCGTTCCTCGTTCTCCTGTTCATCCTCATTCACAAGATCGGCGATACGCTCGGGCAGCTGACGCTGCGCTTGCTGCTCGACGACATGGGATACAGCAACGACGAGATTGCGATCTACGATGTCGGCTTTGGCTTTTGGGCCTACCTCATCGGCATCTTCATCGGCGGCGTTCTATATTCGCGCCTCGGCATGAAGCGATCCGTGCTGATCAGCTTGATCCTGATGGCGGTCAGCAATTTCAGCTTCGCCGCGCTCGCGGCTGCCGGTCATTCCAATAGCGGCCTGGCCGGCGCGATCGCGTTCGAGAACATCGCCAGCGGGATCGGCGGGGTGACGGTGATCGCCTATTTCTCAGCGCTGTGTGACTTGCGCTTCACGGCGTCGCAATATGCGCTGATCTCGGCTGCGGCGAGCATCGTCGGTCGCTTCCTGACCGGTACCACGGCGGGAGCGCTGGTCGAAGCGATGGGCTATGTGAATTTCTATCTGCTGACGACGGTCGTCGCCTTCCCGGGCATCATCCTGTTCTGGATCATGATGCGAAGCGGGCTGGTCGACTCGTCGATCGGGACGGCGGGTGTCGAGGGCGAAGGCGATGCGCGGGCGAGCCCGGCGGCGGCGGCCTAGTCGGGCTGCCAGCCATTGAGCGAGAGCGCTTCGCCCGCAAGGTAGAGCGAACCGAAGATCAGGACTCGCGACGGCTCGGCGAGGCTGGCGAGGGCATCGGCGATTCCTTGGTGGACGGATGCGTCAAATCCCATTTCGGTTGCCACCGACGAGAGGCCGTACGGATCGCGGCAATCATGACCTTCAATCGGCAAAGTGCGGACGCGCTGGGCAATGTTGACGAACGGACGAAGCGTTCCGGCGGCGTCTTTACCGGCGAGGCTGGCGAATAGGACGGTGAGCGGCAAGCCGTCGCCCCAGGCGCGCTTTGCGTGAGCCGCGATGAGGCGCGCGGCGCTGGGGTTGTGGCCGCCGTCGATCCACAGCTCGCTGCCGCGCGGGAGTATCTCGAGCAGCGGGCCGTCGCGAAGCTGCTGCAGCCGAGCCGGCCATTGCGTCCAGCCCATTGCCGCGCCCAAGGCCGTGGGCGTGATGGCGAGCTGATCCTGATGACGAAGCATGGCCACGGCGAGCGCCGCATTCAAAGCCTGGTGCCTGCCGGGAAGGCGCGGGAGCGGCAGAGGCAACTCACCCCGCCGGTCGAGGTAGTGGAGATGGCCTTGGCGGATGATGGCGTTCCAGTGGAGTCCGCGCGGCTCCCAGATGGCGCCGACCTGATGTGCGATTTCTCCGATGCGGCCGGCGATGGCGGGCGGATAAAGCTGGGTGACGAGGGGCACGCCGCGCTTGGCGATGCCGGCCTTTTCGGACGCTACGTCGACCATCCGCTTGCCGAGAAACGCTTGATGATCGAGGCCGAGGCTGGCGATGCCGGTGACCAGCGGTTTCTCGATGACGTTGGTTGCGTCGAGGCGGCCGCCAAGGCCGACTTCGAGGATGCAGGCGTCGGCGGGCGTGTTGGCGAAGGCGAGCAGGGCTACCGCGGTGTTGACCTCGAACAGGCTCGCACCGAGATCGCCATTGGCGTCGAGCACGCGGCTCATCAGCTCGCCCAATTGCTCGTCGTCGATCAGCTTGCCGGCGATGCGGATGCGCTCGTTGTAGCGGACGAGGTGGGGGCTGGTGAAAGCGTGGACGGTGTGCCCGGCCGCTTCCAAGGCAGCGCGGAGGAAGGCGACAGTCGAGCCCTTGCCGTTAGTCCCGGCGACATGGAGCACGGGCGGCAGCCGATCCTGTGGACGGCCAAGCCGCTCCAGCAGGGCGATCGTTCTGTCGAGGCCAAGCTGATCGCCTCCGGCATATTGGGTTGCCTGCCGGGCGATCAGTGCCGCCACCCGCGGATCCGCCGAGCGGATCACTTCCTTCATCAAGCGGCCTTCTGCTTGTCCTTGTCGGGCGCCAGATAGCCAATCAGCCGTGCCAGCCGGTCCTTCAGCGCGTGGCGGTGGACGACCATGTCGATCATTCCATGCTCAAGCAGATATTCGGCGCGCTGGAAGCCCTCGGGCAGCTTCTCGCGGATGGTCTGCTCGATCACCCGTTGCCCGGCAAAGCCGATCAGCGCGCCGGGCTCCGCCAGCTGGACATCGCCGAGCATGGCATAGCTGGCGGTGACGCCGCCGGTGGTCGGGTCGGTCAGGACGACGATGTAGGGCAGTCCCGCCTCGCGCAGCCGCGCCAGCGCCACGGTGGTGCGCGGCATCTGCATCAGCGACAAGATGCCCTCCTGCATCCGGGCGCCGCCGGCGGCGGTGAACAGGACGTAAGGGCATTTGCGCGCGATTGCCTTATCGACCCCGGCGAGGAAGGCGGCACCTACGGCGACGCCCATCGATCCGCCCATGAAGGCGAAGTCCTGGACCCCGACGACCGCCGTCTTGCCTTCGATCCTGCCGATCGCATTGATCAACGCGTCTCGCTCGCCGGTCGAAGCGCGAGCTGCCTTGATCCGCTCCGAATAGCGTTTGGTGTCGCGGAACTTGAGCGGATCCTCGCGCACCTCGGGGCTCGGCAGGACCTCATATTTCTTGCGGTCGAACAGCGCATCGAACCGCGCCGCCGGCCCGATCCGGTCGTGATGGTCGCATCGCGGACAGACATAGCCATTGTCGGCCCATTCCTTGGTGAACACCATCGAGGCGCATTTGCGGCACTTGTGCCACAGATTGTCCTCGCTCTGTCGCTTGGTCAGTGATTGAATGCCATTGCGAACCCGGCTCAGCCAGTTCATCGAAACCTCGTCTGATTGTCGGCGCGGGGGTTAGGCCCGGCCTGGTTGCCTGTCTACTATAGCGTAGCCGCGATCGCCTTCAGCGCGGCGTCGGGATCGGCGGCTTGGGTCACGGGCCGGCCGATGACCAGGATCGACGCGCCCGAATCCATCGCCTCGCGCGGGGTCATGACGCGCTTTTGATCGGCCAGCTCACCGTTGGCCGGGCGAATGCCGGGGACGACGAAAAAGCCATCCTTCCAGCCATTGCGCGCCGCCGCGACCTCATTGCCGGAACAGACGATGCCGTCTAGCCCAGCCTCGCGCGACAATAGCGCAAGCCGCTCCACCTGATCGTGCGCCTTGCCGTTGATTCCGGTTGCATCGAGGTCGCGATCGTCGAGGCTGGTCAGCATCGTGACGGCGACGACCTTCGTCCCCGCCGGGGCGGCCGCTTTGGCATCCTCCAACATCGCCCGGCCACCCGACGCATGGACGGTCAGTACGGCGGGCGCAATCGGGGCCAGCGCCTGGATCGCCTTGGCAACCGTGTTGGGAATATCGTGGAGCTTCAAATCGAGGAAGATGGGCAGGCCAAGCTCGGCCATTTCGAGCACGCCCGAACGACCGTTGTGGCAGAAGAATTCGAGGCCCAGCTTAAGTCCGCCGGCATGACGGCGGACCGCGGCCGCAATGATTCTAGCACGCGCCAGGTCGGGAGTGTCGATAGCGACATAGATCGGGCTCGTCATGAGGCTGGATCCGGCTCGATATCGGGCGAAGGATTATTGATCGGCACCAAAGCGGGGCGCTCGGCGGTTAGCAAACGGCGCTTCAGCGCCCATAGGCGGCCGCGCAGGATAAGAAAGGTCGGCAGAAACCCAATCAGGAAGATCAGCGCGAGCAAAATCGGGATTTTAATCTCGGCCTGAAGATTGCCCCATAGGTTGACCGTCACATCGCTCCAGTTGCGGGTCGCGAAGATGGCCAGGAAGACCGCGACTACCACCCACAATAGCGTCTTCAGGAAATTCATCGTCACTCCCACCAAGAGCGACGCCTTTAAGCCAGCGGGGCGCGGCTGACCAGCCTTACGCCGTTCGGCGCTCGTTACCTTCGTTCCGTCGCAGCATGATTCCACGGGAGTTGAGCGCGCATCGTAGGCGCGGCAGAGCGGTGCGGGGAGGGGCATATTTCTGTTGGAACATCGCGTTAAGATCGGGCTGGGCGCCGCGGCGCTGGCCTTTACCGCGCTTGCCCTTGGCCGTCCGTCGGGACAGGCGGTCCAGCTTTCAAAGCAAGACCGGCAGGCCGAGGCCAATAGCCGGATGAGCGCGCGCCTCTCTCTGGTGGAGCCCGCCAGCCGGCGAAAGATCGACTATGCCAACCTTGACGCGCGGTTGCGGCGGATGGCGCAGAAGCCGACGATGGTCGGCATGGCGGTCGGCATCGTCGAAAATGGCCGTATCACCTTCTTGAACGGCTATGGCGAAACGGTTGCTGGGTCGGGCGAGGCGGTCACCCCGGAAACGGTGTTCCGCTGGGCGTCCTGCTCCAAGGGAGTGGCCGCGACAATGGTTGCCAAACTGGCCGAGCAGGGCCGGCTGAGTATCGATCAGCCGGTCAATACGCTGGCCCCGTCGCTACGCCTGCCGGGCGGCAATGAACAAATCGCCACTGTCGGCGATGTACTGTCCCACCGCCTTGGCCTCTATCGCAACGCATTCGACAACAAGCTGGAGGAGGGGCAGGACGTTACCCAGCTTCGCCGCTCGCTGGTCACCCTCAACAGCGTTTGCCGGCCAGGCACCTGCTGGGACTATCAGAATGTCGCCTATGACGCGTCGAGCGAGATCGTCGCGATGGCCAGCGGCGTTCGCTACCAGGACGAAGTTCAGCGCGAATTGTTCGGGCCGATCGGCATGACCTCCGCCAGCCTGACCCGCGCTGGACTCGTCAGCGCCCAAAGCTGGGCGCGGCCGCACAGCGTTGGACGGCGGCCGATGGAGGTCAACGATATTTACTATCGGGTGCCCGCAGCGGGCGGTGTCAACAGCAACATCAAGGACATGGCGCTGTGGATGCTGGCACAAATGGGGGAGATGCCGGGCGTGCTCGACTCCAAGCTGCTGGAGACGATTCACGCGCCGCGGGTGGCCACGCCCAACGAGCGCGGACGGCTGCGCAAGTTCGGGGAGCGTTTGAAAGATCCGCAATATGGCTATGGCTGGCGCAGTTATGACTATGCCGGCCACCGCATCGTCGGCCATCGTGGCGGCGTCAACGGCTATCGCTCGCTGATCCTGTTCGATCCGCGGATGAAGAGCGGCGTGGTCGCGCTGTGGAACAGCAATACCTTCCAGCCGGGAGGCCTAGAGTTCGAGGTGATGGATATGCTCTACGGGCTCGAGTTCCGCGACTGGATGGAAATCGACAAGAGTGGCTCGGTTCCCTCGCCGCAACCACAGGAAGTGGCTCAACGCCAGGATCACCGCCGAGCCGCTTGAGGTGCCAGCCTGCGAAATCACGACCAAACCGGCAAAATTGCTTTTCGCCAGCACTTGCCCTATCAGAGCGGCGCTACCAGTTGCACGACGTCGGTTAAAGAGCGGTTCTACCGTCCCTTCCTTCTTCTCCGCCGCTTCTAGCTTTGGCGGCTCGACAGGCGATCCGCCTTCCGGGAAGGACCCGATATGATACAAGGTACTGTGAAATTCTTCAACGAGATGAAGGGTTTCGGCTTCATCACCCCAGACGGCGGCGGCAACGACGCCTTCGTTCACATCAGCGCGGTGGAAGCCGCCGGGATGCGCAGCCTGGTCAGCGACCAGCGCGTTTCCTACGAACTGGCGCCCGATCGGCGCGGCCGCGAAAGCGCGACCAACCTCAAGGCGCTCTAAGCGCCTAACCCCTCCGTTTTAACGGAGGGTCGGCCAGGCCCCGTCCTTCGCGGACGGGGCCGGGTTGTTTCCCGTCCCTCCAGCCAAAGGCGCCCCCATGTCGCAGCAGTCCACCTTCTACCTGACGCGAGCTGCCGAGGAACGGGGCAAGGCCGCCGCTTCGACATTGGCCAACGTCCGCGAAGGTCACCTGCGCGCCGCCGCCGCCTGGGACGCTCTTGCCTCGCGCTCGGTCAAGGCCGATCGGATGCGTGAGGAAGAAGAGCGGCGGAAGGCCGAGGTCAAGGCGAGCGAGGAAACCCGGTCTGGTGAAGACATGGCCCACATGGCCTTCCCGCTTACCCAATAGATCCCGGCGTTCAGGCGCCGCCGCCCCCCAAAAAATAGCGTCCGCCCTTGCGAATAAATCGCAAGAGGAACAGCTGCGTCCGCCGCATGTTTCCCTGCTAAAGGAGAGGATCATGGCCCAAACCGATATGGACGCAGTCGCATTGCTGAAAGCCGACCACCGCGAGGTCGAGCAAATGTTCGAGAAATTTGAAAAGGCGAGCGGCGACGGCGCGAAGGAAAAGATCGCCCTCGGCATCTGCAAGGCACTCACCGTTCATGCCCAGATCGAAGAGGAAATCTTTTACCCGGCTTGCGAGGGCAAGGTCGAAGAGGCGGACCTGAAGGAAGCCTATGTCGAGCATGACGGCGCCAAGGTGCTGATCGCCGAAATCGAAAAGGGCGGCCCCGATGACGAATATTACGACGCCAAGGTCAAGGTGCTAAGCGAACAGATCGAGCATCACGTCAAGGAAGAAGAAGCACGGCTTGAGGGCATTTTCGCCCAAGCGAAAAAGGCCGGCGTCGATATGGACGCGCTCGGCGACCAGCTCTCAGCACGCAAGACGGAGCTGATGGGTGAGATTGATGCGAGCGGCCTGCCGACGCCAGAACTGACCACCCTGGAAACGACGCGGATCTGAAGCGAAAGCGTTTGAACGACGATGCGCTCGCCCTTTGCGGGGCGGGCGCTTTCGTGTCAGCCGGCCGCCAACTCGGCCAGCCTGGTGACGGTGTTGAGGTTGCGCGCGGTGCCGGCTTTTCCGGCGGGAATGATGAGGCGGCTGGTACCCTGGCCGCTGGGGTAGTGGACGTAGATTTCGCGGGCGCCGAGCGCGATCCGCTCGTCGATGAAGTGCCGGTGATCGGTAAGCGCCGATTTCGGCGGCTGGCCATCCAGAAAGATGGCGACGACGCGGTTGCCCGGTTGATCCGCAAACGGATTTTTGGCGGCGACGCGCGCCATTTCGGCGGCGGTTCGGACGAGGACGCCGAGCGGCTTGCCGGCATAGTCCGCCAGACGCTTTTCGACGCGTGCTTTGACCGCGGCCTCGGTCAAGTCGGTGTCAAACAATAAATTGCCGCTGGCGATGTAGGTTCGAGCGTTGGCGAAGCCAAGCTCCTCGGCCATCGCCTTCAATTCGGACATCGACAACTTGCCAGTGCCGCCGACATTGATCGCCCGCAGAAGGGCAATGGTCGCGGTCATGTGCGGCAGGACCGGCGTGCGCGGAAAGTCACAAAAGTTGTACTAACTCCGCGTAGAAGATCACCGAAAGCAAGGAGACGCCGGAACTGGTAAATTGCGCTGCTCATCGGCACATTCATGTGCAGATCAACTTCATGTAGGATAGTTTTTTTTCGAGAGGCACGAGGGCGCGCGCGAGAATAGTAGCAGCGATCACAGCGATGGTCGGCTGGGCCGGGCTGGTGCTGCAATATGTCGTGTTCGCGCGTGCGGTGGGCGTCGGGCTGGCGACTTGGCGGTTCGTCGGCTTCTTCACGATATTGTTGAACATCGCCGTGGCGGCGATAGCCACCGCGACCGCACTGGGTGGGAAAGGTCGGCTGACGAGCCCAAGGGCGCGGCTGATGGGCCTGACCGCGATCGTCACGGTCGGCTTCGTCTATTCGCTGTTGCTTCGCTCTTTGTGGAGCCCGACCGGCTGGCAGAAGGTCGCCGATGCCGCCCTGCACGATGTGACGCCCATCTTGTTCGCGATGCTTTGGGCGATGATGCCGCACGGCGCGCTTCGATGGCGCGATCTCAAATGGGCCCTGCTCCCGCCAGCGCTTTACCTTGCCTATGCGCTCGGGCGCGGGGCGATCGACGGCTAGTACCCCTATTTTTTCCTCGACCCGACGGCGCAAACGTTGGTGGAATTGGCGGGAAGCATCCTGGGGGTGCTGGTAGTGTTCGGGATCGTCGCGGGCGGTGCGATTTCGGTGGATAGGCGGATGGGGCGGCGATCGACAGAGGTTGCGCGATGTGGTTAACGGTGATTTAACCGCTGATCGGACGATCTTGTCACCCATGCACGCGTTTTCGTGACACGAATGTCCCGCCGCCAAATCCGCCAATCGCGGCGGGACCGTGGCGTTACAGGGGCCATTCCCATGGACAATGTAAAGAGCAAGATGCTCGTGGCTGCGCTGCTAGTTTCGGCTGCCGCCTGCAATAAGCAACCGGACGCACCCTCGGCGCCCGCAGCCGAAGCAGGTATCAGCGGAACCTGGAAAGCCGACCTCGGCTCGGTTCAAATCGACCAGAAACCCGATGCCTATCTGGTCAAGGACGGCCAATATTCTTGCGAATCCTGCACCCCGAAAGTGGCCGTCGCGGCGGATGGTGCTTTCCATCCCGTGAGCGGATCGCCCTATTATGACAGCACGGCGGTCAAGGTGGTCGACGATCACACCATCACCCGCACCAACAAGATGGCTGATAAGGTCATCGGCGAAACTACCTTGGCCGTGGCGGCCGACGGTCAGATGTTCACCGGCACCTTCAAGGACACGTCCACGCCCGACGCGCCGCCGGTGACCGGCAAATATACCGAAGCCCGGGTCGCGCCGGCACCGGCCGGTGCGCACGCGATTTCGGGATCATGGAAACCGGCGAAATATGAGAATGTGTCGGACGAGGGCCTGATCGTGACCTTCAACCAGCAGGGCGATACGTTCAGCATGAGCAGCCCGGCCGGCCAAAGCTACACCGCCAAGCTCGACGGCACCGATGCCCCGATCAAGGGGGACACGACCGGGGCAGTCGCGTCGGTCGAACGAGTCTCGGCCAATGTCTATCGCGAGACCGACAAGCGCGACGGCAAGGTGATCGGGGTCGCGACCATGACCGTCGGCGCCGACGGCAAGCTGAACGTCGTCTTCGACAACAAGGAGCGCGGATCGACGACCAAATATACCGCGATCAAACAGTAAGCGGGTGGTGCCGGCCTGCCTTTGAGCGGGCCGGCAGCCCTTTTCGCGAAAACGGCACGGTGGGCACCTCCGGCGGGGCCATCACGAACCTATCCTAAATAGCCTGTCATTCGACACCTTCGCCGGACGCCATAGGTCCACTGTGATTAAACTGCACAATAGCTCTGCGGTCAGGCGGCCGCGCGAGGCTGACGCGCATTTGAATTGCTACTTTCATCTCCCACACACTGACTCGTGATGCGCAGGCGGGAAAAATCTGGTATTGTTACCCCGCCGAATCGATCTAACCGTTGGAGTCGAACATGCGACACATCGGAGGCCGAACGGCAACCCAGTACCGCTTCATCTCGCAATTCCCCGGTGCAGCGAGGATGGCATGCCTGTGCAGCGCCTCGCTTGTCGTGCTTGCGACGTCCATACCGGCAAGCGCAGACGTAGTCTGGGCAACAAAGGACTGCACCGGTGGCACATGTATGGTCACCACGGGCGGCAATCCAACTCCTGCTTTAGCTGCCGGCAGGTTTCGGGTGATTGGTCCGGGAATTCAATGGCAGGCCCTGTACCAGGGCACACCCCAGAGATTCTGGGTCGCCCAAGGCGGAATGAACATGGCAGACGTTCAGCTGACCGCGTTCAACGGCGAACTCGGAGGCAATTTCAACCTTCCACTCGGCCTTTGGTACATCAGTGCGCGTACGGCCAATATGGGCCCGGGCAGTTACACCGTATCCGGCCCAAACGTGAAAGGGGACCCGCACATCACAACGATGAACGGAAGGCACTATGATTTTCAGGGTGCCGGTGAGTTCGTCCTGTTAAAGAACGACGACTCTGGTTTCGAGGTTCAATCGAGGATGACACCGGTATCGACGGTCGGGCCTTTGCCCCCGGATCCCCATACGGGCATTTCCGCTTGTCCAAGCATCAACACGGCCGCCGCCGTTAAAAGCCCAGGGCATCGATTTTCATATCAGCCGGCGAGCGTCGGCAATGCCAGATCGCCGCAGATGCAGTTGCGCATCGACGGCAAACGCGCCTCGGTCCGTCCCCAGGGCATGACTCTCAACGACGGCACGAGAATCAACCTGAGCCGGGTGAGCGGAGAACTTCGCATCACGCTTCGCGATGGATGGGGAGTGCGCATCATCCCGACCTGGTGGAGCGCAACCGGCCTCTGGTATCTGGATTTTGATTTCACGCCGGCGACCAGCGCCATGGGTATTGCAGGCCCTATCGCAAAGGATTCCTGGCTGCCCGCCCTTTCCGACGGGAGCAGTGTCGGGCCGATCCCCGGCGGGCTCCCGCAACGGCATAAGATCCTCTACGAAAAGTTTGCGGATTCCTGGAGGGTCAGCGGCGCGACCTCGCTGTTCCACTACCAAGCGGGAACGTCAGGCGTCAATTTCACCAACGCTGAGTGGCCCAGGCAAGGCGGCAACTGTCGCCTGCCAAATACCAATCCGCTAGCCCAGATGAGTGAAGCGCGGGCGACGAAAATTTGTGGAGGCGTGCACGTCCCCCAATTCAGGAAAGCATGTATCGCTGACGTCATGGCGACCGGCGACAAGGTCTTTGCAGCCGGATACGTCAAACTCCAGGGGCCGATCCGAATGAAGACGCAAATAAGAGATGCTAGAAAATATTAATCCAAGCTGGACCTGTGTGCACCGGGCGGCCCCCAATGCTTGTCCCATTGGCGGTCACCCGGAAAGGCCAGCTTCGTGCCTTTGGAGAGTTCGATACTCAAGATGGGCTGACGAAGCTGTCGAGCACCCGCTTCCGCCCCGCTTTTTCGAACTCGATTTCAAGTTTGTTGCCTTCGATCGCGGCGATTACGCCGTAGCCGAATTTGCCGTGGAACACGCGTTGGCCCAGGGTGAGGTCGTCGCGGCCTTTGTTGCCGAGGCTGACAGCAGAGGTGCGGGCTTCGATGGGGCCCCTCGACGTGCGCGTCTCGACTTCGCTCGACGCCGCTAAGGATGAGCGGAATTTCAGAACACCTCGCTGAAACCCCGGTCCGCGGCTGGCGCTGCGCATGGCCTGGGCAGGACCGAGATGCGCGAACGGGTCGGCGTGTTCGCTCCATTGGGCTCGCCATAGGGATTCGCCGCCGGACATGGTGGTTTCGCTGTCGATGTGAGCGTCGGGCAATTCGGCGACGAAGCGGCTGGGGATGCTGCTGGTCCATTGGCCGTAGATGCGGCGGTTGGCGGCATGGAGGATGGTCGCCCGGGTGCGGGCGCGGGTGATCGCGACGTAGGCCAGGCGGCGCTCCTCCTCGAGGCTAGCGAGGCCGCCTTCGTCGAGCGCCCGCTGCGACGGGAATACGCCTTCTTCCCAGCCGGCGAGGAAGACCAGCGGAAATTCGAGCCCCTTGGCGGCGTGGATGGTCATGATGGTGACCTTAGGCTCCCCGCGCGCCGCGTCATTGTCCATCACCAGGCTGACATGCTCAAGGAAGGCGCCGAGCGTTTCATACTCCTCCATCGCACGGGTCAGCTCGGCGAGGTTTTCGAGGCGGCCGGCGGCTTCGGCGCTGCGCTCCGCCTGGAGGACAGCGGTGTAGCCCGATTCGTCGAGCAGCAGGCGGGCGAGCTCGGGGTGGGAAAGGGTTGCCGCCATCGACCGCCAGCGGGCGATGTCGCCGACGAAACGGCCTAGGCTGCGCCGCGCCTGGGGCGTCAATTCGTCGCTGTCGAGCATCTGCGCGGCGGCGAGCAGCAGCGGCTGCTGCGTGGCGCGGGCGAACTGGTGGATGCCGGCAACCGCCTTGTCGCCGAGGCCGCGTTTGGGGACGTTGACGATGCGGTCGAAGGCGAGGTCGTCGGCCGGCTGAGCGACGAGGCGGAGGTAGGCGAGCGCATCTCGGATTTCCGCGCGTTCATAGAAGCGGAAGCCGCCGACGATCTGATAGGCGAGACCGATGGCGATGAACCGCTCCTCGAACTCGCGCGTCTGGAATTGGGCGCGGACCAGGATGGCGGTGTCGTCGAGGGTGCCCCCCTCTTGACCGTTAGCGCGGCGGACATGCGCCTCGATCTCCTCGCCGACGCGGCGCGCTTCCTCGGGCCCGTCCCACACGCCGATGACCTTGACCCGGTCGCCGTCGTTGCGCTCCGTCCACAGCGTCTTGCCGAGGCGGCCGGCGTTGTGGGCGATGAGCCCGGTGGCGGCGCCGAGGATGTGCGGGGTCGAGCGGTAGTTCTGCTCGAGCCGGATGATCGCAGCGCCGGGGAAATCGACCTCGAAGCGCAGGATGTTGGCGACCTCGGCCCCGCGCCAGGAGTAGATCGACTGGTCGTCGTCGCCGACGCAGCAGATGTTGCGGCGCGGCTCGGCCAGGAGCCGCAGCCACTCGTACTGGCTGGCGTTGGTGTCCTGATATTCGTCGACGAGGATGTAGCGGAAGCGGTCGCGGTAGCTTTCCAGCACGTCGGCATGGGCCTTGAAGATCGTCAGCATGTGCAGCAGCAGGTCGCCGAAGTCGCACGCGTTGAGGGTTATGAGGCGCTGTTGGTAGGCCGCATAGAGCTCCTGCCCGCGGCCGTTGGCGAAGGCCTCGCTCTCGCCAGCGTCGATGTGGGCGGGGCTCCAGCCGCGGTTTTTCCACCGGTCGATGACGCTGGCAAACTGGCGCGCGGGCCAGCGTTTCTCATCGAGGTTGGACGCAACGATCAATTGCTTGAGCAGACGCAGCTGGTCGTCGGTGTCGAGGATGGTGAAATTGGACTGCAAGCCGACTAGCTCGGCGTGGGCGCGGAGCATGCGCGCGGCGACGCTGTGAAAGGTGCCGAGCCACGGCATCGATTCGATCGCTCCGCCGGAGATGCGCGCGATGCGCTCCTTCATCTCGCGCGCGGCCTTGTTGGTGAAGGTGACGGCGAGGATCTGGCTCGGCCACGCCTTGCGCGTCGCAATGAGGTGGGCCAACCGGGCCGTCAGTGCCGCGGTTTTCCCGGTGCCCGCGCCGGCAAGCATCAGCACCGGCCCTTCGGTCGTCAGCACGGCTTCGCGCTGGGGCGGGTTCAGCCCCTGGAGGTACGCAGGTTCGGGGGCGAGGGCAGGGAGTTTAGGCACTTGGCCGAGGTAGGGAAGGGACGCGTTCCAGGCAACCGGAGGAAGTAGGCCGAACGGATGTTGCGCGGCGGACAATGCGATGCGAAACGACCAAAATGCGTGTCCTGCTGATCGCCTCGCTGCTCGTCCTCGCCGGATGCTCTATTAAGGCCGCGTCTGCGGCCGCAGATATGGCGAACAGCTAGAGGCTGAGCGCTCCGCGCTGCCCAAGGAGCCGCCGCTTCCTTCCAAGCGATGAAGATCGACGTCGCGGTTCAGCGCGTTCAAGCGTGCGGCTTCAGGAAGATGCGCGGAAGTCGTAATAAAAATGGTGGTACCGATGTTGCCGTCGATGACATCGCCGTAACGCCGGAGCAAATCGCTTGCGCTGCAAAAGTGGAGATGAACGATCTGCTTTTCTGGGGCAGCTTTAATTGATGGGCTTTGGCTCGCCCCCCTGATGTTTCCGGTCCTACTTGGCAAGCGTTCCGTCGGACCATTTCCGGACTCCCATATAAAAGACGGTGTCCGACCCTTTGTACCCCGGTAATGCCATCCCGATCGGCGATCCGGGAAGACCCGCTGCCCACGCCGAAGCCGGCACGTCCAGGTACACCATGACGTGCGGTCCGGCCGGCCCGATGTCGTCGGCAAGGTAGCCCTGTTTGGACATCATGATTGCGAACGCTCCGGGTTCCGGGGCAGGCACCCGGAGCGCTTTCGCGTTAGCGAGAATTACCGGTAGCGAACGTTTGGCGAGCACCCATTTCGTGCGTTCGAGATAGACCGGCAAAACGCTTCGGGAAGCGGCGGAGTTCAAACAGATCGGTACGCGGATTTTCGAATTCCAGAAATCGGGTTTGTCGAGAGCGTCGTTCCATGATCGCTGCACCATGCACGTCCAACCATTCTTGCCTGCAACGGCGCGATGGTGGCCGCGGGCGTCGAACACCAGAATCTCGGCATCGTCGGAGATGGACGGCGGAGCGGCTGAGCGCGCCAAGGCGATCTCGGCGGCTTCGCTCGGCGGCAAATAGGCGGCGAGAGGCGCCATCGTTTTGTAGGGATTAGGGGATACCGGGCGTGCAGGCGGTGAGTGGTCTTGCTTCTGTGCCAGCGCCGGCGCCGCGGCGAGGATGACCAGTGCGGCGGCGCACCCGCTGCGATATCGTGCGCGGCGATGATGGATAGCGGGTTTCATTTCTCTCCCCTGGAACCGCGAACTTCGATCGAAGGATTGCATAGGAACGGTGCGGGCGGTCGTCAAAGTGCGAGTGACGCCGCGCAGGTCACGGACGCGGTCCTGTGCGGCCGGCCAATGCCCGTGCATCCGGCCAATGCCCGTGTTAGCGGCGCGCAATGGATGGCATGAACCTGCACCTGGTCGATGTGTTCGCGCCGCGGCCGTTAACGGGCAACGGGTTGACGATCGTGCTGAGCGATCGGCCGATCGACGATCGCCTGATGCAACGATTGACGATTGAATTGCGTCAGTTTGAGACGATCTTCCTGCAGCCGGAAGCGCCGCCGACAACGTGGCGGGCGCGGGTGTTCACGATGGAGGAGGAGCTGGATTTCGCCGGTCACCCGGTGATCGGCGCGGCGGCACTGCTTCATCATCGTCATTACCCCGCGGAGCCGCGCGCGACACTCAAGCTGACGCTCAATCGGCAGCAGGTCATTGCCGACAGCGAACGGATCGAGGGCGGGTATCGAGTGACCATGCATCAGGCCGAGCCGCGCTGGATCACCACGGTTGCGGCCGAGGATGAGGCTCCGTTTCTGGACGCCCTCGACTTGTCCGCCGAGAGGCGCGACGCCACGCTACCGATGGAGGTTGTGACCACCGGCCTGCCGTACCTGATCGTGCCGGTCGACGCGGCGGGGCTGTCGGGCGCGCAGGTCCGCGTTGACGATCTTGAGCAGCGGCTGACGCGGATTGGGGCGAAGTTTGCTTACCTGGTCGACGCGCGCGGGCGCGAAGGGCGGACGTGGGACAACCTCGGCCGGGTCGAGGATGTCGCGACCGGTTCGGCGGCCGGACCGGTCGCGGCGTTCCTCGTCCGCCATGGCCGCGCCGCCTTGGGCGAGGAGTTCATGCTGAGCCAGGGGCGATTGGCCGGGCGCCCGAGCGAAATCGTAGTGCGAGTCGGCGGCAGTTCCGGAGCGATGACTGGCATCGCGGTGACAGGGGAAGTACGATTGATTGCGAGCGGGCGTTTCGACCCGTCGATCCTGCGCTAAAGGCGGGGACAGCGGGTTTATCCGCGATATCCCCGTTATCCACAGGCATGGCGCTGCAGATTCCGCTTTGCGCGACTCGGAGAGAGGGTCATAAAGGGAGGGTGATCGGGACGGAAGTCCCAGCCTCCCTCGGGAGGAAGGGGCGGAAAGTCCGATCTCCACCGGCAGGCGATGAGGAGGAACTTCGGTTCCAAGTCGGACCAGTCGGAAGAGGCGCCGGAAGAGCCATTCTTTCCTGCGCGAAACGCGGCACTCTTCGGAGGGCAGGCGACGCGAAGGAGGATGGTCCAAGAAGGGCCGCAGAAGGTCGAGAACGTGCCTTCGGGCACGACCACGATTGGAAGCGACGCCTGAGCTGGTGAGCCAGGATCGAGGAGCGGAAGACCTTCGGGTCGTCAAGCTAGCGAACACCGGCAGATCCTTCGCTCGGCGCAGATGGGGGCTGGCAGCAATGCCGGCCCCCATTTCTGTTGGGCGCACGATCCAGCTTTTCCGGTTCCTTCCAGGCGGGGTTCAGCAGTTAACACCGGAACCTGCCGCTGAGCATGCCAGCTTAGCCTTCTCGCCCATTGCTCAGCGTTTCGAGGCCGCGCCGGCTGGATCCTTCGAGACCGAATCCCCTTGCCGCAGCAATCGCCACCCACACCGCCAACATTCCCAACGCCCAGCCGCCGACCACATCGCTCGGCCAGTGGACGCCGAGAAAGGGGCGGCTGAGCCCGATCAGCAGCGCCATGACGAGAGCCAGCGTAACCGCGAGCCGCCGGTGCCGGCCGTCGACCGCAATCAGCGCGACTAGCAGGAACACTGCCATGCTGTTGGCGGCGTGACCGCTCGGGAAGCTCGAGCTGGACACCGTCACCGGGTGGAGATCGAAAGCCGGGCGGCTGCGGTCGAACAGCAGTTTGAGGCCGTCCGCCGCCAGCCGTTCCGATGCGACGGCCGCGGCCAGAAATGCGGCCTTTCGGCGATGGCCTTGGCGCCAGAGCCACAGGGCCGCCACCGCCGCAAGCCCGAGCGTCGCATAGGCGCTGCCGAGTTGCGTGAACGCGACTGCCGCGCTCGACAGCGGCGGCCAGGTGCCGCGCACGAAGGCAAGGGTGCGGACAGCCTCGTCATCATAGAGGTTGGCCGGTCCGCCGACCCATCCCGCGGTCACGAAGACGAAGATCAGGACGATCGCGATCCGGGGAGACGAAAATCTTGCCATGGCGGCGCCGCGTTAAGCCAAGTTTTACCGCTTTGCGCTACGAAAACCGCATGGACCTGAGCAACAGCCCCCAGAATCGCAAGACCCGGCGCTCGTACGTGCTGATGACGGCCAGCCTCGAATTGTCGGGAATCTCGCTGCCGGTCAAGCTGCGCAACCTCAGCGCCGAAGGGGCATTGGTCGAAGGCGACAAGCTGCCGATCGAGGGATCCGCCCTCCTGTTTCGCAAGGGCGAGCTCAGCGTCACCGGGCGAGTCGCCTGGGCCAAGACTCGCCACGCCGGGATCAGCTTCGATCGCCCGCTCGCCGCCCACCAGGTGATGCGCCACATCCCGGCGCCGCGCGCCCGGGTCAAACCCGATTTCCGCCGCCCGGGGTTCAAGACTAATGCGATGACCGAAGACGAGCGCCGATTCGGCGAACAGTGGCTGAGTACGCACATCATCTCGCCGTTGGGTTTGTAAAGCGCGGCGCGGCATTCAGCTGACCGTGCGCATTCCTTCCCGCTGGGCCTGAAGCCAGGCGACCAACTCGCCGAGCGGCAGGAGGCGGTTAAAGGTAATTCCGACATGGCCGTCGGCCGACCAGCACAGCACGCCGGGCTGCGGCGGCAGGTCGGTCAGCGTGACGACAACCTCAGCGCCGATCGGCAAGACCGTCGCGCACTCCAGCTTTACGCCGCCTTGGGAAATGTCGCACAGCTTGACCCGCAGGCTAGTTGCTCCTTCGCGCAGCGTGACGAAGCCGCCGGCTTCGATTCGCGGCATCCGCGGCCGCGGCCCGTCCATCGAGGCGGACAATATGTCGATCAGGTCGATCGGCTCGTCGAAACTGATGCCGACGGATTGATCGCGGATCCAGCTTACCCGGCCATGGATCGGCTGGCCGCTTTTCAGCTCGATGCTAAGGGGTATGTCGTCGGGCAAGGCGCAATAGGCGTGGATGAGCATTCCGCCGGCAGAGATATTCTTGATCAGGCAAAGTTCGCGACGGTCTCCAACCTTGATCGAGCCGACGCGATAAAGGCTCATGTGCCGCTCGCCGTCGCGCCGCTCGGGACTAGGTAGGGGCCTGGGCGGCGCTTCGGATAGGGAATAGAGCGTCGTTTCGACCAGTTGGCTGCTCACGCGGATCATGCTCCCACCGACTGCGGCCAGTCCGCATTCGCGCGGTCCGCGGTCAATCGCTACCGGTAAAATGATTACCGGCGAGTTGACGACCTGTCCGTTGAGGTGGCGACAAAAGTGCAACCCGACCTCGCTTGCCCGAATTGCGGATGAGGCGTAGCCTTTCGTGCCGGGCGGTTCGCGACGAACAGCCCGCGGAGCAAATCCAATGAAGATGTTTTCGCTGCTGGCGGCCACCATGCTTCTCACCGGCACGCCGTTGCTCGCCGCCCCCCAACAGCTGGAGAGCGAGATTCGGCCCACCCTGCCGACCGATACCAAGACCGCTGCAGACGAGGTCGCGATCGGCACCGACATCGGGGATCGCATGACCGTGTCGGTTCAGATCGCGGGGAGGGGACCCTACCGGTTTCTCGTCGATACGGGCTCCGAACGGACGGTGATTTCGCGCCAGCTCGCGCAGCGTCTGAAGCTTGAGAGCGGCAGGACGACCATGCTTCATAGCGTGATCGGCGCCAACGACGTAGCAACCGTATTCATCCCCAACCTCCAGGTCAGCTCGAACAATATTTCGGTGGTCGACGCGCCTGCGCTTGAGGCAAGCGACATCGGCGCCGACGGGATGCTGGGGATCGACAGCCTCCGTTCGCAGCGGGTGATGTTCAATTTCAAGGCTAAGACCATGTCGATCACCCCGGCGAACCGGCCCCCGGAAGTTACCGATGGCCAGACCATCGTGGTCCGGGCCAGGTCGCGCAATGGTCGCCTGATTTTCACCAACGCCACGGTCGACGGGCAGACCGTGACGGTGATCGTCGACACCGGATCGCAGGTGACGATCGGCAACATGGCTCTGCAGCATAACCTGCAGAAGCGTCGCACCTGGAACACGTCGAGGGAGGTGACGATCGAATCGGTGACGGGTGAAAAGATGACCGCACGCGTTTCCCAGCTGCAATCGCTGGAGATCGGCGGAATCCATCTCAACGAACTGGCGGTCGCCTTTGCCGATGCGCACATCTTCAGGCAACTCGACCTGAGACATCGGCCGGCGCTCCTCCTCGGCATGAACGCGATGCGCGCATTCGACCGCATCTCGATCGACTTCGCGGCGAAGAAGGTGCGGTTCGTGCTGCCCGGGACCAGCATGCGAGACACGTTGCGGCTGGCGGAGCTGAAGAAGCAGCCCGCTTTGCCAACCGTCCCAGAGTCTGCGAGCATTTCTGGCTGGTGAGCCGAGCACTTTTCCGCACTATGCCCCCGGCATGGTGGTGAGCCGTGCTGGATTCGAACCAGCGACCTACTGATTAAAAGTCAGTTGCTCTACCGACTGAGCTAACGGCCCGCAGCCTCGCGGATGGCTTGCCCGTTAGCGGCTGGGCCGGCGCTTGCCAAGGCGATAGCCGAGGTGGCGGGCGGTTAGTGTGCGATCGATCGGCCAGCGCGGGGCAATGCTGGTCAATGGGCCGAGTACGAAGTCGCGCTCTGTCAATCGCGGGTGGGGGATCGTCAGCGGGCGCGAGACGAGCCGGCCGCCATCCCAGGCGATGAGATCAAGGTCCAGCACCCGCTCGCCCCAGCGCCGTCCTGGACGCCGCCCGAACTCGCGCTCGATCGCCTTTAGCGCCGTCAGCATCGCGCCCGGCGCGAGCGGGCTGGCAACCAGCGCCACCGCATTGGCGAAGTCTCTGCCCGCGCCGCCGGTCGCCGGGTTGAGCAGGATTTGCGAGGCGTCGAACAGCTCGAACTCCGCGTCGAGCCACGCAATTGCCGCCGCGACCACACCCGGCGGACGACCGTGGCGACCGTGACGGCGATTCGAGCCGATCGCGATCGCGTAGAGATGCGTTGCCTCGCTCATCGGCGCTCGCCTAGGCTCGGGCAATGAATTGCGCCAGCCCAGCCGACCTGTCCCCGCTGCCGCGCGCCGAGCCGTCGCGGGATTGCCCGCTATGCCCGCGATTGGCTGCGTTCCGGCAGGAGTGCCGCGCCGAGCATGCCGGCTGGTGGAACGCGCCGGTGCCGGCGTTCGGCGACCCAGAGGCGTGGCTGGCGATCATCGGCCTGGCGCCGGGCAAGCACGGTGCCAACCGCACCGGTCGACCGTTCACCGGCGATTATGCGGGCGACCTGCTCTACGCGACGCTGGCCAAATTCGGATTGAGCGATGGCCAGTATCAAGCCGATCGCGATGACGGGCTCAAACTCAAGGGCGCGATCATCCTCAACGCGGTCAAATGCCTGCCGCCCGCCAATAAGCCCGAGCCTATCGAGATCGCCACTTGCCGACCGTTTCTCGAAGAAGCGCTGGCGCAGCTGCCACAGGTCCGCGTCCTCATTGCGCTAGGGCAGATCGCGCACACCAGCGCTGCCCGCGCATTAGGCCTCAAGCCGAGCGCCACCAAATTCGGCCACGGTGCCGAACACCGTGCCTCCGACGGCCGGACCCTGATCGATAGCTACCACTGCAGCCGCTACAACCAAAACACGCGGCGCCTCAACGCGGAGATGTTCGAGGCGGTTTTTGTTCGAGCGATCGAAACCCGTCGGGCGTGTTCGCTGGCAAACTCGGCGTTCTAACGAGGCGGCGTGCGTCTTTATGGCCGCGGCGGAGGATTCGGGTTTATCGTCTGCCGCAAAATTCTCTGAAATTAGATGGAAGTGCTTCTTCACCGATCCTCAACCAGTCGCCCATACAAATCCGGCCTCCGGTCCCTGAAGAACCCGAACGCCGCCCGATGCTTGCGCGCCACCGCGAGGTTGAGTTCTGCGACCAGGACCCCCGTTTCCTCCGCCCCAAACTCGGCCAGCATATCCCCTCGTTCGTCACAAATAAAACTGTGGCCGTAGAAGCGCTGGCCGCCCTCTGAGCCGATGCGGTTGGCGGCGACGACCGGGACGACATTGCTGACCGCATGCCCGATCATCGCTCGCCGCCACAGCCGCGAGGTGTCGAGGTCGGGATCGTGCGGCTCGGTGCCGATCGCGGTCGGGTAGAGCAGGATTTGCGCGCCCATCAGCATCATCGCCCGCGCGGCCTCGGGATACCATTGGTCCCAGCAAATGCCGACGCCGAGCGTGGTGGTGCCATCGTTTTTGGGCCCGGGCCACACCTTGAAGCCGGTATTGCCGGGGCGGAAATAGAATTTTTCCTCATAGCCCGGGCCGTCGGGGATGTGGCTCTTGCGATACACGCCGGCGACCTCGCCGTCGGGATTGATCATGGCAAGTGAGTTGTAGTGGTGCTGGCCATCGAGCTCGAAAAAGCTCGTCGGGATCCATATGTCGAGCTCGTCGGCGAGTTTCCGCATCGCCAAGACCGAGGGATGCTCAGCGGTCGCGCGCGCGTTTGCGAACAGACTTTCGTCTTCCGTCCGGCAGAAATAGGGACCTTCGAACAGTTCGGGCGGAAGGACGACCTTAGCGCCCTTGCCCGCCGCCTCGCACACCAGTTCGCCTACGGTAGCGATATTTTCGCCCGTATCCTCGCCAAAAGCGAGCTGGAGCGCGGCGACTTTAATCTTGCTGCTCGTCATCGGGGCACCTGCTGGCTGATGCAGTGAAAACTGCCGCCGCCCGTCAGTATGTGGCCGGCGGGCAGGCCGATGACGCGGCGGTCGGGAAAGATGTCCCGAAGCGCTTCGACCGCCGCCGTGTCGTTGGGTGCGCCATATAGCGGGACGACCACCGCGGCGTTGCCGATGTAGAAATTCATGTAGCTCGCCGGGATAATTTCATCGTCGCGCTCGACCAGCCCAGGCGAAGGGATGGCGACCACTTCGAGCTCGGCATCGAGCAATGCTTCGGCGGCGTCTGCATAGATGGCGGCATTGGGATCGTCTTCAACCGCCTCCGGAATCGCGACCCGCCCGGGCGCGACGAACCGCGCCAGATTGTCCACATGACCGTCGGTATGGTCGTTGAGCAGGCCGTCGCCAAGCCACACCAGGCGCGTCGCGCCGAGTTGACGCCTTAAGCACGCCTCGACTTCCACCTTGGTCAATCCGGGGTTGCGGTTGGAATTGAGAAGGCATTGCTCGGTGGTCAGAAACAGCCCACTTCCGTCGCCGTCGACCGCGCCGCCTTCGAGGATCCAGTCGGCCTTCGAATAGGGTAGGGCAGCGACGCCCGCGAGGCGCTCCCCGATGCTGTCGTCACCGGGCAGATCATATTTGCCGCCCCAGCCGTTGAAGCCGAATCCCTGGGCGCGCCGCTCTGCACCGGACCCGCACACGATCGCCCCGGTATCGCGCAGCCAGATGTCGCCGAAATGCTCGACGATCACCTTGGCGAATGGGGCAAGCTGCCGCGCCTCGCCCGCCGCCGCCTCGTCGGCCGCGACTAGCCACACCGCCTCACCTGCGCCGTCGGCATGGACCGCGGCGGCAAAGGCCGCGACCTCGACTTGGGCGGCGACAAGGTCGTCCTCCCATAGGTCGGCAGCGGACGGAAAGCCGATCCATACAGCCTCATGCTGTGCCCATTCAGGGAGGGGGAGTGACGTCATGCGTGGCCTCTAGCGCCGCCAATGAAAAAGGGCGACCCCGAAGGGCCGCCCCGTTGCGTTGGGACTGTTCCGATCGATCAGCGCGAATAGAATTCGACGACCAGGTTGGGCTCCATTTTCACCGGATAGGGAACTTCGTCGAGCGTTGGCACGCGCGTGAAGGTCGCCTTGGCGGTGCCGTCGATCGCAACATATTCGGGCACATCGCGCTCAGCTAGGCTCTGCGCTTCCATCACCAGCGCCATTTCCTGCGCCTTCGGCCCGAGCGTGATCTCGCTTCCGACGTCGCAGCGGCGCGACGCGATGTTGCATTTCACGCCGTTGACGCGGATGTGGCCGTGGCTGACCAGCTGCCGCGCGGCCCAGATCGTCGGCGCGAACTTGGCGCGATAGACGATCATGTCGAGCCGGCGCTCGAGCAAGCCGATGAGGTTCTGCGACGCATCGCCTTTCATCTTGGCGGCGTGCTGGAAGGTCTGTTTGAACTGCTTTTCGGTGACGTCGCCGTAATAGCCCTTGAGCTTCTGCTTGGCGCGCAGTTGGATGCCGAAGTCGGAAACTTTCGACTTGCGGCGCTGGCCGTGCTGGCCGGGGCCATATTCGCGGCGATTGACTGGGCTTTTGGGCCGTCCGAAGACGTTTTCGCCCATGCGGCGGTCGAGCTTATACTTGGCGCTTGAGCGCTTCGACATGATCTTCTCCAAATCGCGTAACTGTCATGCCCGGAACCGCACCGCCCTGCCATCGACAGGACGCGACCACCGCTTCACCGGACGTGCGGGGTCAATTGCGAAGAGGCGCGCCTAGCTGGAGAGGCAGGCAAGGTCAAGGTTGGCAAGGATGCCGCCTTGCTGGCATGGGCCATGGATGACCGACATCCCTGACCCCACCGACTGCTCCACCATGACCGAGGTCCGCACCGGGGTCGACGATGTCGACCGGCAGGTGGTCGCGCTCATCGCCCGGCGCTTCGGTTACATGGATGCCGCGGCGCGGATCAAGCTGGACCGGGCGGCGGTGCGTGACGAATGGCGCAAGGCAGACGTGCTGGCGAAGGTCGATGCACAGGCGGCCGCGATGAAGGTCGACCGGGCATTGCTGGCTCGCCTGTACGAAGACCTGATCGAAACCTCGATCGCCCACGAATTCGATCAATATGACCGAATACGCGGTTAACGCGCGCCAATCGTCTTCAAATCTCCCGCGCTCTTGCCGTTACCGCGCAGATCCCATTGATTCTGCGTGAGGCAGAGCCTTTTGCGCATCCGGGTGCCGGTATAGGCCGGGTCGGGGCGGCAAATCTTGCTTTCAGCCGTCGAGGCTTGGGCGGCGGTAGGAGCAGGCTGAGCCGGAGTAGCGACGGCGGCATCCGAGGCAAGCAGAAGGACGCTGAACAGGACAGAAATCATCGGGCATCCAGTAAATTAGTTGAGGAGATCAGAGGCTTAGCAGGAGAATTCTATTTTAAAAGGCCCAATATCAGTTTTTCGACGAACGGCGGCCCGTGAGGGCGCGCAACATTCCGCGGAGCGCCCTGATCTCGCGCGTCGACCAGCTCGCCTTGGTCAGGATGGTGCGGAGCGTGGCGCGCGTAACTGCGGTCCGTTCGGGCGGAAAATAATAGCCGGCGCCGTCGAGCGCGTGGTCAAACTGAGCGACCAGCCCTTCAAGATCCGCCATCGGCGCGGGCGGCTCGCCTTCCTTGACAGTCGGCTGGGCGAGAGCCGCGCCCTTGGACCATTCATAGGCTAGCAGGATCACCGCCTGAGCGAGGTTGAGGCTGCCGAACCTTGGGTTGATCGGAACGGTGACGATCTTGGTCGCAAGTGCGACGTCCTCGCTTTCCAGCCCCGACCGCTCGGGTCCGAACAGGATAGCGGTGCGGCCATGGGAGGACCGGATTTCGCCCGCCATTTCCTCCGGCCCGACGACCGGCATGACAAGGTCGCGGCGGCGGACGGTCGAGGCGTAAACGACCGAGCAATCGGCGATCGCGTCGGCGACGCTGTCGAATATCCGCGCCTGATCGAGCACTGCGTCCGCCCCGCTGGCCGAGGGTCCAGCGTCGGGATTCGGCCAGCCGTCGCGGGGACTGACGAGTCGCATCTCGGTCAGTCCGAAATTCATCATCGCCCGCGCGGCTTTGCCGATGTTCTGGCCTAGTTGGGGGCGGACGAGGATGATGAGTGGCGCAGGTGCGTCGTCAACCAATTTCATACTTCCCGCGCAAAGTGGAAGGCACTCCGCTCATATCAACTTGTCGAGCAGTCCCGGCCCGTCCGACGGCGGCGCGTCTCCTTCCACCGCTTCCGCGATCTCCGCGAAGTCGCCCGCTTCCTTGAAATCCTTGTAGACGCTGGCGAAGCGGATGTAGGCGACCGGGTCGAGCCCCTTCAAACCGAACATCACCAGCTGACCGATCTGTTGCGCGGTGACCTCGTCGCCGGTGGTCTCGAGGCGGCGCTGAATGCCGGTTGCAAGCCGTTCGATTTTCGATTGTTCGATGTCGCGCTTGCGGCATGCGTGACCTATTGCGCGCTCAAGCTTGGCGCGATCGAACGGCTCGCGCTTGCCGTCCTTCTTCACCACGGTGAGGTCGCGCAGCTGGACGCGTTCGAAGGTCGTGAAGCGCTGCCCGCACCCGCCACATTCCCGCCGCCGGCGGATCGACGAGCCGTCCTCGCTGGGTCGCGAGTCCTTAACTTGGCTATTGTCGATCGCGCAAAACGGACAGCGCAAGGCTCAGTCCTGGTAGATCGGGAAACGGGCGCAGAGGGCGCGGACGCGGACGTTGACGTCACGCTCGACGGCCGTGTCGCCTTTGGCGACCCCGGCCAGCACATCCGCCACCATATCGCCGATGTCGCCGAACTCGGCCTCCCCGAAGCCGCGGGTCGTCCCGGCGGGAGAGCCGACGCGGATGCCGCTGGTTTGCATCGGTGGCAGGGGGTCGAACGGCACGCCATTCTTGTTGCAGGTGATACCAGCGCGTTCGAGTGCCTCGTCGGCGTCCTTGCCGGTGATGCCGAGCGGGCGAAGATCGACCAGCGCGAGGTGCGTGTCGGTGCCCCCAGAAACGAGATCGGCGCCGCGTTCCTTGAGGCGGGTCGCCAGCGTCTGGGCGTTCCTGATCACCGCCTTGGCATAGCTTTTGAAGCCGGGTTCCAGCGCCTCTCCGAAAGCAACCGCCTTGGCTGCGATGACATGCATCAGCGGACCACCCTGAAGGCCCGGGAAGACCGCCGAGTTGATCTTCTTGGCGATCGCCTCGTCGTCGGTCAGCACCATGCCGCCGCGCGGGCCGCGCAACGTCTTGTGCGTGGTGGTGGTCACGACATGGGCATGGCCGAACGGGGTTGGGTGCTCGTCGGCGGCGACCAGGCCGGCGAAGTGCGCCATGTCGACGAACAGATAGGCGCCGACCTCGTCGCAAATCGCCCGGAAGCGGGCGAAGTCGAGATGGCGCGGATAGGCCGAGCCGCCGGCGATGATCAGCCTGGGCTTATGCTCTTTGGCAAGCCGTTCGACCTCATCGAAATCGACCAAGTGATCGTCGCGGCGAACGCCATATTGGATGGCATCGAACCATTTACCTGACTGGGCAGGGGGGGCACCGTGGGTAAGATGCCCGCCCGCCGCCAGGCTCATGCCCAGGATGGTGTCGCCCGGCTTCAACAGCGCCATCATCACCGCACCATTGGCCTGCGCGCCGCTGTGCGGCTGGACATTGGCGAAGCCGCACCCGAACAATTGCTTGGCGCGCTCAATAGCGAGGGTTTCGACTGCGTCCGACGGTTCGCAGCCCTGATAATAGCGGCGGCCCGGATAGCCCTCGGCATATTTGTTGGTGAGGACCGAGCCCTGCGCCTCGAGCACGGCACGACTGACGATGTTTTCCGACGCGATCAGCTCGATCTGAGTTTGCTCGCGGCGCAGCTCGGCGCGGATCGCGTCCGCAACCTTCGGGTCAGCTTTGGCCAGCGTTTCGGTGAAGAAGCCGGGCGGCTGGACGTCGGCCAAAGAAATCGGGTCACGTTCGGGGGCGGTGGCCATGGTCAGCAGTCCTGCTTCAATGCGGTGAGCTGGTCGACGCGGCGCTGATGGCGCCCGCCTTTGAATTCGGTGGTGAGGAAGGCGGTGACGCACGCCTTGGCCATATCGATGCCGATCAGGCGGGCGCCGAGCGCGATGGCATTGGCATCATTATGCTGGCGCGCGAGGCTGGCCGATAGCGGTTCGGCCACCTGCGCGCAACGGCATGCCGGGTTGCGGTTGGCGGCGATGGCGATGCCGATCCCAGACCCGCAGACGGCAATTCCACGGTCGGCGTCGCCTTCGGCCAGCGCCTCGGCGAGCATCGTACCGAAGCGCGGATAATCGACGCTATCATGCCCATGCGTCCCCAGGTCGATGATGTCGTGCCCGCCCTCCTTCAGCCATGCGGAAAGTATGTCCTTAAGGTCAACCCCGGCGTGGTCGGCGGAAACTGCGATGCGCATGGTCTAGTCCTAGGCCAAGCGCCTGGGTTTCGCCACCCTTCAGGCCTTCAGGCGGCTTTTCTAAGCTCCAGCCGGTCCCAGATTTCGACCAGGGCGGTGGTCAGCTCATCCATCATTGCTTCGCTGTGGCACGGGCCGGGGGTGAAGCGGAGGCGCTCGGTGCCGCGTGGAACGGTGGGAAAATTGATCGGCTGAACGTAGAGGCCGTATTCGGCGAGCAAAATGTCGCTGATGTGCTTGGCCTTGACTGGGCAACCGACCAGCAGCGGAACGATGTGAGTCACGCTATCCATCACCGGCAGACCGGCGTCGCGAAACCGGGCCTTGAGCGCGGCGGCGCCCGCCTGCTGCGTCGCGCGTTCCTCGGCCGACGCCTTCAAATGCCGCACGGACGCTAGCGCGCCCGCGACCAACACCGGCGACAAAGAGGTGGTGAAGATGAAGCCCGGAGCATAGCTGCGAATGCAATCGATGATGTTGCGGTCGGCCGCGATGTAACCGCCCATTACGCCGAACGCCTTGCCCAGCGTGCCTTCGATGATCGTCACCCGGTCGGCGACCGCTTCGCGCTCGGAAATGCCGCCGCCGCGCGCGCCATACATGCCGACGGCATGGACTTCGTCGAGGTAGGTCAGCGCGCCGTAGCGGTCGGCGAGGTCGCAGATTGCGGCGATCGGGGCGATGTCGCCGTCCATCGAATAGACGCTTTCGAACGCGATCAGCTTGGGTGTTTCGGGATCTTCGGCGGCGAGCAATTCCTCGAGATGGGCGAGGTCATTGTGTCGGAACACCCGCTTGTCGCAGCCCGACGAGCGGATGCCGGCGATCATCGAAGCGTGGTTAAGCTCGTCGGAGAAAATGATACAGCCAGGGAGCAGCTTGCCGAGCGTCGACAGCGCGGCCTCGTTCGAGACATAGCCAGATGTGAACAGCAAGGCGCCCTGCTTGCCGTGCAGGTCGGCTAGCTCGGCCTCCAGGTCGATATGATAATGGGTGTTGCCGCCGATGTTGCGAGTGCCCCCCGAGCCGGCGCCGACGTCGTGCAGCGCCTGCTCCATGGCCGCGACGACGGCGGGATGCTGGCCCATGCCGAGATAGTCGTTCGAGCACCACACGGTGATCGGCTTGGGCCCGTTGTGGCCGTGGAAGCAGCGCGCGTTGGGGAAACTGCCCTTGGTCCGCAAAATGTCGATGAAGACGCGGTAGCGCCCCTCGTCATGGAGGCGATCGATCGCCGCCCTGAAGATGCTGTCATAGTCCACGAGCCGCCAATATCGCCGAGTGAAGCCGAATGCCATTGCGAACGACTCGCAACTGTTCAAAGAAGTTTAACCTCGTTGATTCCGAATTGAGCGAGCGAGACGGCTAGCGTGGCTGGCGGTGGGGCGGTGAACACGGCAAGACCGGGCGGCGGCGCCAATGGCCAGGGCTGGCCTTGCGTCAAATAGGCGATGCGCCGCGCGATGCCGGCGCCGCCGTCGACCTGGACGACGCCCGGAAGCGCCGCCGCCAATTCTTCACAGAGCAGAGGGAAATGGGTGCAAGCGAGGACGACGACGTCGATCTCGCCGCCCCGTGGCGCGGCGAGCATGGGGGCAACCGCGGCGCGAACATCTTCGAGCGGAACATAGTCGCCCGCCAGCTTGGCCTCGGCCAGCGCGACCAGCTCTGGGCTGCCGTGGCAGATGACGGTGCAATCGGCGGCGAAGCGTGCGGCAAGATCGTCGACATAGGGCTGACGCACCGTCGCCTCCGTGCCGAGCACAGCGATCACTCGACTCTTCGATAGCTCGCCAGCGGGCTTAATCGCCGGCACCGTGCCGACCACCGGAATGTCGAGCGCGGCACGAACCTGGTCGAGCGCGATGGTCGAGGCGGTGTTGCAGGCGATGACCGCCAGCCGCGGCCGGTAGCGCTCGACTAACCGGCCCAGCAGCGCTGGAACGCGCGCCGCCAGCTCTGCCTCACTCTTCCCGCCGTAGGGAAAGCCGGCGCTGTCGGCGGCATAAACGATCGGCGCTTTGGGAAGCAGCGCCCGCGTCGGGGCCAGCACCGACAGCCCCCCGACCCCGGAATCGAAGAACAGGAGCGGGGCGGCGGGGTCCATGCGTCGGGCGCTAGTGCGCGCCGGGGTCTTTCGCAACACCAACGATCTGCTACGCAATGCCGATGTCCGGCCCCGCCATCCTGGCCTTTCTCATCTCCTATCTGCTTGGATCGATCCCGTTCGGGCTCATCCTGACCCGCCTGTCGGGCAAGGGCGATATTCGGGACATCGGGTCGGGCAGTATTGGGGCGACCAATGTGCTGCGGACAGGGTCGAAAGGGCTAGCGGCGGCGACGCTGTTGTTTGATGCGGCCAAGGGGGCCGTGGCGGTGCTGCTCGCACAGCGACTGTGGCCCGATGCGGTTCCAGTCGCCGCCGCGGGGGCACTGATTGGGCATCTTTATCCCGTCTGGCTCCGGTTTAAGGGCGGCAAGGGAGTGGCGACGTTGCTCGGCATCCTGGTGCCGCTGCTGCCGATGGCGGCGCTGGTCTATGCGGTCGTGTGGATCGGGTTGTTTCTGGTCGTGCGCATATCCTCGGTCGCCGGAATGACCGCCGCCGCGAGCGCGCCGGTCAGCGCGGTCGTCCTCAATCAACCAGCCTTGTTCCCCCTGTTGCTGGGATTTGCCGTGCTCGTCATCTGGAAGCATCGCGCGAATGTCGGGCGGCTGATCGCCGGCAGCGAGCCGCGTGTAGGTCGCGCCAAGGCGTGAGCGCCCTGCCGGATTTGATCGAACGGCTGCGGCTGATCCGCACGCCGGGCATCGGGCCGATCGCCTTTCGCCAGCTGTTGCTGCGCTTCGGCAGTGCCGCCGCGGCGCTCGACGCCATTCCAGACTTGGCGCGTCGCGGCGGCGGCAAGGCGCCGTCGCTGTTCCCCGTCGCCAACGCGGAGCGCGAGATCGCGGCGGTTGGCAAGGCCGGCGCCCGCTTCCTGGCATTGGGGCAGGGTCTCTATCCGCGCGCCTTGGCCGAACTCGAGAACGCACCGCCATTAGTCACGGCCAAGGGCCGCCTCGAACTGCTCGACCGTCCGATGGTGGCGATCGTCGGCGCGCGCAACGCCAGCGCCGCCGCCTGTCGCTTCGCTCGCGGCCTGGCGCACGAGCTAGGGCAGGAGGGGGTCAGCATCGTTTCGGGCCTTGCGCGCGGGATCGACAGCGCGGCGCATGACGGGTCGCTCGACAGCGGCACGATCGCGGTCATCGCCGGCGGGATCGATGTCGCCTATCCGCCCGAGAATGAAGCGCGGCAGCGCGACATCGCCGAACTCGGGCTGCTGATCGCTGAGATGCCGCCAGGAACCGAACCGCGCGCTCGCCATTTCCCGTATCGCAACCGGATCATCGCCGGGCTGGCGGCTGGGACGGTGGTGGTCGAAGCGGCGCCGCGATCGGGCTCGCTGATCACCGCGCGGCTGGCCGCCGAGGCGGGGCGTGAGGTGATGGCGGTGCCCGGTTCCCCGCTCGACCCGCGCGCCCAGGGCTGCAATCAGCTGATCCGCGACGGTGCCACGCTGATCCAGAATGGCGCGGACGTGATGGAGCAGCTTCGCCCGATCGCCGGCGTCGTAGCTAGCCCGGTCTGGCCGTTCGATCATGATGCGCCGGCGACCCCGGTCGATCCTGAACCCGACGTACGCGCGCGGGTCGAGGAATTGCTCGGCCCTTCTCCGGTGCCGGTCGACGAGATAGTCCGCTTGTCGGGCGCCGCGGCCGGCCAGGTCCAGCTGGTGCTACTCGAACTCGACCTCGCCGGCCGCCTCGATCGCCATGCGGGGGGCAAGGTCAGCGTCAGAAGCTGAGGCGGCGGGCGATGCCCCGCTTAGCAAATTCCTAACCGCTCCCGGCTACAGTTGATTCACCTTCAGCAACGGTCCGGTGCCGCCATGGGGCCTGGATCTTTTGAAGGAGGCGTATGAATATACAGGCTTGTGGCTCATCCTGACGATGATCGTCATGCCGTTGGTGGGCATGCGCGCGCAGGCGTGGAGGCTGTCGCTGCTGTGGACAGCCTCGTTGATCGCCACCGCGCTGATTGCTTTTTTAGCGCCGGCCTATGGCAGTTTCAGTCAAATCGACCCTGCCGCCGCCGTGCGTCTGCCGGGCAATGCGGGCCGGTTTGCTTTTGATGCGTTCAGGCATTTCCGCTTCGCCGATGACCCTATGTTGTCGATCCACTCGATTGCCGCTGTCATCTGCTTTCCGTCGTTCCATACGATTTGCGCGTTGCTACTGGTCCAGGCGTGGTGGTCGGTCCGGTGGTTACTGCCGGTTGCAGTCGCGCTCGCCGGAGCGACGATCGTATCGACGCTGCCGATTGGCGGGCATTATTTCATCGACCTGCCGGCCGGGCTGGTCGTGTGGTGGGGTTGTACGCGTCTGGCCGATTATATTCTGCGGGACAGGACCGGGGACGGGGTCACGCGAACGATGAGTGATCGCGGGCGTCGAAGATGGTTCCGACGACCCATACCAACTGCGCACGCGCTTAGTCGCGTCGAATCTCCGCCCTTGACGCCCTCCCCGACGGCTCGACAATCGCGCGTATACGTATGTGAGGAATCCACCGCTTGAAACTCGTCGTCGTCGAATCGCCCGCCAAGGCAAAGACTATCGAAAAATATCTCGGCCCCGGCCATCGCGTTCTCGCGAGCTATGGCCACGTTCGCGACCTGCCGCCCAAGGATGGATCGGTGAACCCCGACGACGGATTCGCGATGGATTGGGAAACCTATCCCGACAAGGCGAAACAGCTCAAAGCTATTACCGACGAGGCTAAGAAAGCCGACACGCTGATCCTGGCCACCGACCCCGACCGCGAAGGGGAAGCGATTAGCTGGCATGTGCAGGAAGTGCTCAGAAAGAAAAAGGCGCTACCCCAACATGTTGAGCGAGTTACTTTCAATGCGATCACCAAAACTTCGGTGCTCGCCGCGATGGCAAAGCCGCGCCAGCTCGACGAGGATTTGATCGACGCCTACCGGGCGCGCCGCGCGCTCGATTATCTGGTTGGCTTCACCTTGTCCCCGATCTTGTGGCGCAAGCTGCCCGGCGCCAAGTCGGCCGGGCGGGTGCAGTCGGTCGCGCTGCGGCTGATCGTCGATCGCGAGCGCGAGATCGAACTGTTCCGCGCGCAGGAATATTGGTCGGTTTCGGCAACGTTCGAGAGCGATGGCACGCCGTTCGCCGCGCGGCTGGTCGCCCTCGATGGCAGGAGGGTCGACCGGCTGTCGATAGGCGACAAGGGCAGCGCCGACGCGGCCAAGGCGGTGGTCGAGGCGGGGCGCTTCACCGTCACTTCGATCGAGACAAAGCCGTTAACCCGCAACCCGCCGCCGCCATTCACCACCTCCACCCTGCAGCAGGAAGCGGCGCGCAAACTGGGCTTTTCCGCCAGCCATACCATGCGGCTCGCCCAGTCGCTCTACGAAGACGGCCTCATCACCTATATGCGGACCGACGGGGTGCAGATGGCCGATGAGGCGATTTCGGCTGCGCGGCGCGTCATCGCCGATCGATACGACGCCGGCTATGTTCCAGACAAACCGCGTTTTTACAGCACGAAGGCCAAGAATGCTCAGGAGGCGCATGAAGCGATCAGGCCGACTGATTTTCACCTGGGAAGCGGCGGATCGGGCGATCATGCGCGGCTCTACGGCCTGATTTTCAACCGCGGGCTGGCGAGCCAGATGGCGTCGGCGCGGCTTGAGCGGACGACGGTCGAGCTGTCCGACGGACCGGGCCGCGCGACGCTGCGGGCGACCGGCCAAGTGACCCTCTTTCCGGGTTTTCTCGCGCTCTACGAAGAAGGCCGCGACGAAAAGGCCGACGACGAAGACGCCGCGCGGATGCCGGCGATGCGCTCGGGCGACGCGCCGGCCAAGACTGGAGTCGAGGCGGTGCAGAGCTTCACTCAGCCGCCGCCACGCTATTCCGAGGCGAGTCTGGTCAAGCGGCTGGAAGAGCTCGGCATCGGCCGTCCCTCGACTTATGCCGCGACCCTGCAGACGTTGAAGGACCGCGAATATGTAGTGCTGGAGAAGAATCGCTTTATTCCCGAGGAGAGCGGGCGGCTGGTGACGGCGTTCCTCGAACGGTTTTTCGAGAAATATGTCAGCTTCGACTATACCGCCGAGCTTGAGGAAGGGCTCGACGACGTGTCGGGCGGGCGGCTCGGGTGGCAGCAGTTGCTCGAGGCTTTCTGGAAGGATTTCAAGCCCCTCGCGGGCGAAGTGATGGAGCAGAAGCCATCCGAAGTTACCGCCGCGCTCGACGAGTTTCTCGCGCCCTACCTGTTCCCCGACAAAGACGACGGGACCGACCCGCGGCTCTGCCCGCTGTGCGGCACCGGTCAGCTAGGGCTTCGCGGCGGCAAATATGGCGCGTTCGTCGCCTGCTCCAATTACCCCGACTGCAAATATACCCGCCGCTTCGGCCAGGGCGAGGAGGCGGCGTCCGAAGGCCCGGCCGAGCTGGGCAATGGTATCAGCCTCAAGAGTGGCCGCTTCGGGCCGTATCTGGAGCGCGGCGAGGGCAAGGAAATCGAGCGCGCGTCGATCCCCAAGGACGTGCCGCAGGACGAGTTGACGCTGGAGGTGGCGGAGAAGCTGCTGTCGCTGCCGCGCGATATAGGGGCGCACCCGGAAACCGGGCAGATGATCTCGGCGTCGATCGGGCGTTACGGGCCTTATCTGGTCCACGAGGGCAAATATGCGCGGCTGTCGTCGACCGCCGAAGTGTTCGACACCGGCATGAACGCGGCGGTCGTCAAGCTGGCCGAAGCCGCGGGGGCCAAGGGCCAGCGCGGCGGCGGGCGCGAACCGCTGGCAGTTCTCGGCGCGCATCCGGTGTCGGGCAAGGAACTGAAGGTGATGGAAGGGCGCTATGGTCCGTACGTCAGCGACGGCGAGACTCACGCCACGCTTCCCAAGAGCGCCGACCCCAAGGCGGTGACGCTGGACGAAGGTGCGGGGCTGATCGACGCCAAGGCAGCCAAGGGGCCGGTCAAGAAGGGCGGGCGCAAACCTGCCCGCAAGTCCGGCACGACGGGTCGGAAGAAAGCCGGAGCTGGCGCCACGAAAAGCTGATGCCGTCGAACAGGTGGAGCTTACCCGCTGCGTCGTCACCGATGCTGACGATGACGCGGATCGCCATCAGCGCGGCGAAACTTCCGACCGTCCCGGTGAGCGCGCCGAGCACCCCTAGTTCGGCGCAAGTGTCGCAATCGTCGGAGTCGAACGCGTCGCCGACGAAGCAACGGTAACAGGGCCTACCGCGGAATAGGCCGACTTGTCCCTGAAACTGCTCGGCGGCTGCCGAAAGCAGCGGAATATCAAGGCGAACCGCCGCATCGCTGACGGTCAGTCGCGTAGCGAAATTGTCGGTGCCGTCGATGATCAGGTCATGGCCAGCGAGATGCATTTCGGCATTGGCCGCATCGATCCGCTGTCCGATCGCGCGAACGGTGACATGTGGATTGCGCTCGGCGATGAAGGCGGCTGCAAGATCCGCCTTCGAGTTGCCGATGTCGGCGGTTCGATAGAGCGGCTGCCGCTGGAGGTTGCTCAGTTCGACGATGTCGCCGTCAATGATTGTTAGATGGCCGACGCCAGCCCCTGCCAGCGCCGGGATCACTGCGGCGCCAATTCCGCCTGCGCCGACGATCGCGATACGCGCCGCCTTCAATCTTTTCTGCCCAGCGCCGCCGATCTGCGGGAGGACGATGTGCCGTGCGTAGCGATCGAGTTCGTCGTCGGTCATTGGCCGGTGCTGCCGAAACCTCCGTGGCCGCGGTCGGTGACGCACAGTTCCTCGACTTCGTCGAAGGCGGCCAGGGTGACCGCCGCCGGGACTAGTTGGGCGATGCGTTCGCCGCGGCGGATCGCGAACGGTTCGGCGCCGTGGTTGATCAGGAGCACCTTCAACTCTCCACGATAATCGCTGTCGATCGTGCCCGGCGTGTTGGGAACCGTGATGCCGTGCCTGAAGGCCAGGCCCGAGCGCGGCCGGACCTGGATTTCATAGCCCTGCGGAATCGCAACGCGAAAGCCCGTGGCGACCGCAAAGCGCTGCCCAGGCTGAAGGTCGAGATCCTCAGCCGCGACCACGTCGAGGCCTGCCGCGCCGGGCGTCGCGTAGCTTGGCAAAGGCAGTCCCTCGCCGTGGGGCAGGCGCGAAATGCGGATGCGGACGGTCATGCCAGTTCCTCGACGACGTGCTGGATGAGGTGATGGGCGATCTCGGCCTTCGACGCCTCGGGGTAGTCTTTGACTCCGGCGGCGGTGATGAAGTGGACGCGATTGCGCTCGCCACCCATGATGCTTTGTCCACTTGGTCCCGACACGTCGTTGGCGACGATCCAGTCGGCGTTCTTTGCGGTGCGCTTGGCGGACGCATTGGCGATGACGTCATTCGTCTCGGCGGCGAAGCCGATCAGCAGGCGAGGCCGATTCGGATGCGCGCCGAGTATGCCGAGAATATCGGGGTTCGGCGCAAACTCGAGGCGCGGTGGGCCATCGGCTTTCTTGAGCTTTTGCGCGGCGGCGACGACTTTCCAGTCGGCCACGGCCGCGACCAGGATGGCGACGTCTGCGGGCAGCGCCGCCTCGACCGCGTCGGCCATTTGATCGGCAGTCTCGACATCGATCCGGGCGACACCGCCGGGGGTGGCGAGCGCGACCGGGCCGGCGATCAGAGTAACCCGCGCGCCAGCCTCGGCAGCGGCGGCGGCGATGGCGAAACCTTGTTTGCCCGATGAACGGTTGGCGATCACCCGCACAGGGTCGATCGGCTCGTGGGTGGGCCCGGCGGTGACCAGCACATGCTTGCCTTCAAGCGGCCGCTTTGCCTTGAGGCTGGTGGCCTCTATTGAGCTCAGGTTTGGAGTGAGCAGTCGAAGGATAGCGCTCGGTTCCGGCAGTCTCCCCGGCCCATACTCTCCGCACGCCATGGGGCCTTCGTCGGGTTCGACGACGGTGATTCCGTCCGCCCGTAGCTGTGCCACATTGCGCTGGGTTGCCTCGTGCAGCCACATGCGGACGTTCATCGCCGGGGCGACGACCACCGGCTTGTCGGTCGCCAATAGCAAAGTCGTTGCCAGGTCGTCGGCGATCCCAGCCGCCATTTTGGCGATGAGGTCGGCGGTCGCCGGGCAGACCAGCACCAGGTCGGCGGCGCGGCTGAGTTGGATGTGACCCATCTCGGCCTCGTCCTTCAAGTCCCACAGCGAGGTGTAGACCGGGCTTTCGGCCAGCGCGGCGAGGCTCATCGGTGTGACGAAATGCGCACCGCCCGCGGTCAGTACCGGGGTGACTTCATGGCCCGCCTTGCGGATCAGGCGGATGAGCTCGGCGGCCTTGTAGGCGGCGATGCCCCCGCCGACGATCAGAAGGATGCGGCTCATGAAGCCGGCTGTGGCACGGCGCGCAGGGCTTTGCCAAGGTCGTCGAAGGCGGCGGGCAGGAAGGCAAGCCCGGCGAAAGCCAAGGGCGCGGCGATCAGCGACCAGTAGAAAGTGTCGGTGCGGGCGAACAGCGCCAGCATTGCCCCATAGCCGAGCAGGAGCAGGAAGACCCTGAGTGCCCAGCCAGAGCGGACCGAAGCCCAGCCGAACAGTGACAGGACGAGCAGCGCCGCCGCCAGCGGGTCGGGCAGGCGGATGCCGAACGTGACCTTGGCGATGCTCTTGAGCGCGAACTGTGCGCCGAGCAGACGCGACCAGCCTTGCGAAGGCTGGTCCATCGGAAGGACGACCTCCGCGACCCAATGGGCGTGGAGCGCCATATAGGCAGCGAATAAAGCGACGATCGCCGCCCATCCGGCCGCCTCGCGCCAGCGCTTGGCGATCACCGCCAGCCCGCCCATCGCCAGGATCATCGGCAGCGCCAGCTCGCGGATCATCAGCGCGGCGCCGCCGGCGAGGAAGGAGGGCCACAGCCGGTCAGGCCGGCGCACCGCGATCATCAGCGCCAGCAACAGGCCGGCCCAGCTTTCATGGAACAGGCCGGTCACCGGCTGAAGCATCCCACCGAGACCGCCGGCGATCAGAAACATCGCCATGCCGAGCATCGGAAACGGCAGCGCCGATCGCAATCGCCACCACCAGGCGAACATCAGCCCCCCGCACAGAGCCCAGACTGCGACGATCATCACCGGCTCGCCGAGCGCGGCGTAGATTGTCGCGTGGGTCGGCAGGCGGAACGTGAAGAAGGGCTTGAGGGGATAGCCGGCGGCACGTTGCTCACTCGCCGCGACTTGATAATAATCGCCACCGGACGCTACGCCCTTGATGATGTCGCGGTAGAGTTGGCGGTCGCTATGCTGGGCGGGCGAGGTGCGCAACTGCGGGCCAGGCGCCTCGGCCGGCGACCAGCTGGCGGCAGTAATCAGGGCGAGCAGAAAGGCGATCAAGGCTAGCGCCGGGACGCGCGACCAGCCTTCGAACCTTGTCCTGACCGCCCCCCGCTCCACCTCAGCGCACGGCTTCGCCGCCCAGCTCGGCCTTGATCAGCGCCGGTGGGATGATCCCCGCGCCGATGATCCGCGCGAAGGCATCTCCCATCACGAACGGACGATGCTCGACCTCCGCCTGATGCGAGGCGATGGCCAGGAGCTCATCAAGCTGAAGCTTGCCGATGATATAGCTCGGGCCGTAACCGGGTTGGCGCAGGTAGAGCAGCTGCTCGAAGCCAACCAGCCGACTCGACGCGTCGGAATATCCGCGCGGAGTCCAATGGGCGTGGAATTGCCCGGCCTGGTCGAGCGTCATCTGGTTGGCCTGGACGCGAAGTGAGGCGAGCCCGCGCGCGGCGCGATTGGCGAGCATGATCCACACCAATTCGCGGCCGTGCGGAATATCGTCATACAGCCCGGCCTGCATCACCAGCTCCTCCATCGCGGTGGCGAAGCCTTCCGAGCGATCGGCGAACAAGTTGAACAGCGGCGCGACGCGGCGGATCGGGCTGGCGTGCGGCTCGTGCTTCAGCCGCGCCAGCTCGATCCAGTGGGTTGAATGAGACGATAGCGGTAGCGGGTCGAGCGCGGTGATGTGGGTGAAGAAATTGCGCTTGTCGGGCGGCGTATAATTGCCTGCCTGCGCCGCAAGCGCGGCGCGAAAATAAGGCTGGTCGGGGACAAAGCCGGTGGCAACGAGGAAGTCGTTGAGCTTTTGCGTCCGCGCCTCGACCATGCGTCGATAAGCGGCGGGATCGCGGATTTCGGCGATCGGAGGGGCGGCGCGGTTGCGCAACTCCTCGAGGCGAAGCGAGGCGAGCGAGCGGTCGAGCTCGCGCTGCAACAGGACGACCTGTTCCTCCCAGCTGTCGGGGTTGAGCTCGACATGGGCAAGGTACCAGTCGTAATTGGATTTGCCGACGCCTGACGGACCGGTGCGACGCGGCGCCTCGGCCTTGATCCAACTTGCGAATTGTTCGGTGGCGAGGCGGGCGGCGCGGACCGCCGCGCGCAGTGCGGGGCTGGCACCATCAAGGCTCGCGCCGCGCTTGCCTTCAAGCGACTTTATCACCAGCGTACCCGACTCGAGCGCGGCGAGCATTTCGGCCTGCTCGTTGAAGGCCTGAGGGCCATAAGCCCATAGGTCATGCGCCTGGCTCGGGGCGAGATTGACCCGCGCCGAGGTGAGCATTGCGGGGACCGCGCCCACCAGGGTGGTCAGCCGCGCATCGTCGGCCGGCGACAGGGGGAAGGAGAATTTGAACAGGTCGATGTTGGGCTCGGCCGAGGGGCCTTCGTGCGCCGGGACATCGCTCTCCTCGGCGAAGATCGTCTGGTAGAAGCCGGGATCGCGCGACCAGGGTTTGAGGACGCGAAGGAAGAAGTCGAGGCCGTTCATTTCCGCCTCGACCAGGCGATAATCGTTGAGCGCCGCCGGGCTCCAGCCGCGGCGGTCGGTCCTGGCAAGCCGCGCGCGCCAGCTTGGCAGCGCGGCGGCCTTGCGCGCCATCGACGCCCGCGAATAATCGGGCACTCCGTCGTGGATCGTCGGGCTGACGAACCGCCGCCAGTCGGCGAACAATCTTACGAGCTCGGCATGATGCGCGGGCACCGCGGCGGCGGGCGCGGGCGGCTGCGCGGCGGTCGCGGGAGAGGAGGTAGCGGCGATCGCAGCGGCGATCAGCAAAATGCTCAAGCGGTGCATGTTATCTCCTTGTTCGATCACTCGTCGGGGCGAATCGCTAATTGATCAACACTAAGGCCGTTAGGGCCGCCGCGGCGAGGCCGGAAATCAGAGCGACCGCGACGTAGCCCCAGCCCCGGCGCGGCGCGATCATCGTGATCTCGGCCAAAGGCGGCGGCGGGGGCGCCGCACCGGCGGGAGGATAGGCGGCGTCAATGCGCCTGATGAGGTCGGGAATCAGCTTGAAAGCGCGCACCGTCTCCACAATCCGGTCGGCGTAATAGGCTTCGGGGCCAAGCTCGGTTCTGAGCCAATCCTTGAGGAACGGCTCGGCCGCCTCCCACATGTTGATGTCGGGATCGAGAGCAGTGGCGACTCCTTCCTCCATCACCATCGTCTTTTGCAGCAGAAGGAGGTGCGGCTGGGTCTGCATGTCGAAATCGCGGGTGATCGCGAATAGTCCGTCGAGCATACGCGCGACGCTGATTTGTTTGACCGGCAGGCCGCGGACCGGCTCTCCAACAGCGCGCAACGCCGTCGCGAACTCGTCAACATTATGGTGGGAGGGCACATATTGCGCTTCGAAATGGATCTCCGCGACACGCCGATAGTCGCCGGTGATCAGGCCGTATAGGATCTCCGCCAGCCACAGGCGCGCACGGCGGTCGATGCGCCCCATGATGCCGAAATCGACCGCCGCCAGCCGCCCGTCGGCAAGCGCGAATAAATTGCCTTGATGAAGGTCGGCGTGGAAATAGCCGTCGACCACCGCTTGGCGAAGGAAGGCCCGGACCAGCGTCGCGGCCAGCGCGGCGGGATCGTGACCGGCGGCAATGAGCTCGTCGCGCTTGCTGAGCTTGACCCCGTCCAGCCATTCGAGGGTGAGGACGCGCCGAGCCGTGCGGCTCCAGTCGATTTCAGGGACGTAGAAGCCGGGTTCGGCGACCATATTGTCCCTGAGCTCCGACGCCGAGGCGGCTTCGCGCTGAAGATCGAGCTCGCGCCGGGTCCATTGCTTGAAATGGGCGATGACGAGACGCGGGCGCAGCCGTTCGGCCTCGCCACCGAGCAGTTCGACGTGCGCCGCCGCCCATTCATAGGTCTCCACCGCGCGGGCGAATTCTTCCTCGATTTGGGGGCGCAGCACCTTGACCGCAACATCGCGGCCCTCGGTCGTGACGGCGCGGTGAACTTGGGCGATTGACGCGGCGCCGACCGGGATCTCATCGAAGCTCGAATAAAGGCTTTCGAGCGGCGCGCCGAGCGCTTGCTCAACCGCCTTGCGGACTGCTGGAAAGGGAGCAGGAGGAAGTGAGTCCTGGAGTTGGAGCAGGTTGGTGGCGGCAGCATCGCCGACCAGGTCGGGTCGGGTGGCCAGCGCCTGGCCGAACTTGATCGCGGCGGGGCCGATCGCTTGCAGCGCTAGGGCATAGTCGGGTGTGCTGGGCATGCGCAGCCCGAAGCGCGCGACGCGGACCAAGCGGCGGACATTCGGCGGGGTCAGGGGATCGCGCTCGATTCCCTGCAGCGCGCCGTGCCGCGCTAACGTCCTGCCCCATTTGAGCAGGCGCCACAAATGGGTCGCGGCGGTGGTCAAACCTTCCAGCCGCCGTGGATCGCGACCAAGCCGCCCAGGATCGGTTCGGCGCTGGTCGACCTGAACCCGGCTTGCTCGATCATCGCCTTGAACACCGCCATGTTCGGGAAGCGGCGGATCGATTCGACAAGGTAGCGATAGCTATCTTCGTCGCCCGCGACGGCCTTACCGATGCGCGGGATCAGATGCTCCGAATAACGGTCGTAGACCTCCCCGAAACCCGGCCATTCGCTGGTCGAGAATTCGAGGCAATAAAAGCGCCCGCCACGCTTCAGCACCCGGTGCGCCTCGCGCAGCGCGGCCGGGATATTGGTCACGTTGCGAATGCCGAAAGCGATGGTGTAGGCGTCGAAGCTGGCGTCGGCGAAGGTCAGCGTCTCGGCATTTTCTTGCCGCCAGACCAAGCCGTCGATGCCGCGCTTTTCTGCCCGCTTCATGCCGACGCCGAGCATATCGGGGTTGATGTCGCCGACCGTCACAGAGGCGCCCCTGGCGGCCATGCGGAAGGCGATGTCGCCGGTACCGCCAGCCATGTCGAGGATGTGCTCGCCAGCACGCGGCTTGACCCTGGCGACGAAGCGGTTCTTCCACCGCCGGTGCATGCCGCCCGACATGAGATCGTTCATCAGATCATATTTGCGCGCTACCGACGAAAAAACCCCGCCGACGCGGCGCGTCTTTTCCTGAGGGGTGACGAGCTGCTCACCGAAATTGACCTTGTCCATCTCAGCGCATCTAGCCGCCTTGCCGGCGGTCCGCCATATGCTGCCGCCATGCCCGAACTTCCCGAAGTCGAAACCACCGTCCGCGGCCTGGAGATCGTGCTGAAAGGGCGACGGCTCGTTCAGGTCGAGGCGCGACGGGCGGACTTGCGCCGTCCTTTCCCGCCCGATCTGGGCCAGCGGTTGGTCGGGGCGCGTGTGACTGGGCTTGGCCGCCGCGCCAAATATGGTCTGATCGAGACCGACCGTGGCGACACGCTGCTGTTCCACCTCGGCATGTCGGGCCATTGGCGGATCGACCCCGCCGAGATCGGCAAGCACGACCATTTGTTGATCGAAACCGACGAAGGTCGGCGCCTCAGCCTGCGCGACCCGCGACGGTTCGGCTCGATCGATTTGGTGCCGACCGCCGAGGTGGCCGATTGGCCGGCAATCCGGACGCTTGGCCCCGAACCGCTAGGTGGCGCGATCGATGGCGGCTGGCTGCGGCGCACCTTCGCCGGTCGGAGCGCGGCGGTGAAGCTGCTGCTGCTCGATCAGCGCGTGGTTGCGGGGCTGGGCAATATTTATGCCTGCGAAGCGCTGTTCCGGGCGCGCATCGACCCGCGCAAGGAGGCGGGACGGATCGGGCGGGCACGACTCGACAGGCTGGCGGTAGCGATACCGGCGGTGCTCGACGATGCGATCAGGGCCGGCGGCTCCTCGCTGCGCGACTTCGCCGCGCCCGACGGAGAGCTCGGCTATTTCTCCAAGCAGTTTGACGTCTATGGCCGCGAGGGGCAGCCGTGCGGTGGTGGGTGCGGCGGAAAAGTGCGGCGAATCGTCCAGGGCGGGCGCTCGACCTTCTTCTGCTCGACCTGCCAGCGGTGAGGGGAGCGGTTGACGCGAATCGCTCGCGAGGGTAGGGGAGCGCCAAGCCGGTGCGACCCGCGTGGGACGCGCCGCTTTTTCATTGAGCCCAAGCTAGTTTAGAGGTTGATCGATGGCGAATACGCCGCAAGCAAAGAAGCGCATCCGCCGCAACGAAAATCGAGCGGCCATCAACGGCGCGCGCGTGAGCCGCATCCGCACCTTCATCAAAGCCGTCGAGTCGGCAATCGAGTCAGGCAAGAAGGACGATGCAGCCGCGGCTCTCAAGCAAGCGCAGCCGGAAATTGCACGGGGCGTGGCGCGCGGCGTCATGCATAAGAACACGGCATCGCGCAAATTCTCACGGTTGACCCGCCGGGTTGCCTCGCTCGGTTAAATTCGTATTTACGTGCTAATTCGAGACGGGCTGCCGGGCGACCGGCGGCCCGTTTCATTTCGACGACTGAAAAAAGTCTAGGATTTCCCGCGATTCGCAATTTCCCTTCTAAGGGGGGATTAGAAAAAATCCCTTAAAACTGTCATTCTCTAGCGGTTTTCGCGGCTTTGCTATGTCAAGTCGATTTATTTCATTTGGATGAAATTCGGCACTTGAATAGCGCGTCAGACGCTTCCAGAACGGAACTTCCGGCGGCGAATCTGCTCCCGGGGAGCCAGAGACCGAGGATCATTCGGAGCTAGCGATTCGGGTCGCGCGCAACGGAACTTCGTGTCCTGGCAAGTGACGAGACGGGGAGGCGCGCGCCAGTGCAGGGCAGTCGGGAAATTTTGTCTGCCTCCGACCGCGGCACAACTGAGCGTAGCGTTCCGACGCCACTCGACGCCGCCTGGGAAACCATCCGCGCGGGGCTTCGCCGCGATTGCGGGGCGCGCACCTTCGACGGCTGGTTGAAGCCGGCCGAACTGGGCGCGTTCGACCTCGAATCCGGCGAGCTTGATCTCGTCATGCCGAGCCAGTTCATGGCCGATTGGGTGCAAAGTCATTTCGGCGATCGGCTCGCGCTGGCCTGGCGGACGGTCCTGCCGATCGTGCGCGGGGTAAAGATCGTCGCCACCGCCGATGGACCCAAGCCCTCGCCGTTGCTGATTCTGGAGGAAATTCCGGCGCCCGTCGCGACCAGTCAGGCGCGCGACCCGGCCGCCCCCAATTTTGACTCGCGCTATCGATTCGACAGCTTCATCATCGGCAAGGCCAACGAGGTTGCGGCGAGCGCCGCCCGGACCCTGGCGACCGCCGACAGCGTCGCCTTCAACCCGCTTTTCATCCACGGCGGCACCGGGCGCGGCAAGACCCATTTGCTGCACGCCATCGGTCAGGCTTTCCTCAACCGCAGTCCGGGCGGTCGCGTGGTATCGATGTCGGCCGAAAAGTTCATGGTCGAGTTCATCCGGGCGATCAAAGACAATGACACGATTGGTTTCAAGGGACGGCTGCGCTCGGCCGACCTGTTGCTGATCGACGACGTCCAGTTCATCGCCGGGAAGGATTCCACCCAGGAAGAATTCTTCCACACGATGAACGAGATCATCACCGCCGGCCGGCGCCTGGTGATCACCTCGGACCGCGCCCCGCAGGACCTCGACGGGATCGCGCCGCGCATCCTGTCGCGCCTGTCGTGGGGCCTGGTCGCCGACATTAACCCGGCCGACTATGAGCTTCGGCTCAACATCATCGATGCCAAGCTGGCCGCGCTTCCGGGCGTCGAGATGCCCCGCCCGGTGGTCGAATTCCTCGCCCGCCGCCTGACCAGCTCGATCCGCGAACTAGAAGGCGCTCTCAACCGGATTGCAGCCTATGCGATGATGACCGGCCGGGCGATCGACGTGCCGTTCGTCGAGGAAGTGCTGGCCAATGTGCTGCGCGCCAATCAGCGGCGCATCTCGATCGATGAGATCCAGACCCAGGTCGCCGAACATTATCGCATCCGCAAGGCGGAGATGACCTCGGCCCGCCGCGCGCGCGAGGTTGCCCGTCCGCGCCAGGTCGCCATGTATCTTTCGAAGCAGCTGACGCCCAAGTCGCTGCCCGACATCGGCCGCCGTTTCGGCGGGCGCGACCACACCACCGTGATTCACGCGGTCAAGCAGATTGAACGGCTGCGCGCCGCGGATTCGGAGCTCGACGCCGATATCCGCCTGCTGACACGCCAACTGGAGGGCTGACAGGGGTTCCGGCGCTGACCGAGGCGGTGAACATTCTGCGACGAGATCCAGTCCCCAACTGGCCTTTTTTCCGCCTCCCACTTTCACAGCTAAGAAGCGGCTTTCGCTTTCGTCGAAGCGCGCATCTGGCCGGAAGGCCCGACCTGCCCGCGCTGTGCCGGCGTCGCGCGCATCAGCAAGATGCAGGGTAAGTCCACCCGTTTGGGAGAGCAAGATTTTAATCGGTTGCATCAAGGGCGCGCCGGAATGACCGTGAAGAAGCCCGCCGACGAAACGACAGCGAGCAGAGCGTAAGGTTTCGGCGCGACGCCCAGCGAACGATCGACGCTGGCGAACTCGCCCCCACCCAAGCCGATCGCGCTCTCGAACGAACGCTAAGCGAGGAAAAGCCCGGACCACTAGGCCGCCGGGGACGTAGGCATGGCGTCTTGTCCCTGGGCGAGCTGATTGCGTGAGTGTGCCTCGATAATCGACTTGATCGGGTTGCTCATCATCATGTCGATCAGCCGCCATGCGGGGATGACCCCCATCATTCCGGTGTTGGCGGGCACTTGTAAACCAGACTGCATTTCCTGCCGAGATTAGTCGCAAACCTTCTCCCAAAGCGGAATCATGCAGCAGTCCACGCCCAGCAGGTAAGGGCCGATATCGAAACGGCCTTGCCCAATAATCTGCCCTTTGTGGTCATAGGCCTTGCCTAGACTCTTGTTTTCACCTTCGATCGGCTTGAGGTTCTTACGGTAATACATCTGGTCAAGATAACAGAACACAGGTGAGCCGCTGTAACCGTTCAACGATCTAATTTCGACGAGCCAAGCCTCCTGCTCATAGACATCGTATTTCAGTTTTTCTGAGGGCAACTGCGAGATTTGCCCGAAGCGCACAGAAGGTGTGTTTTTCTGCTTGCCATCGAGCGATACAAAACGGCCTATGACAAACGCGGGGTCGCCGGGGCCGATATCGAGTATATCGGCCATCTGTTTAGTTGTGAGGCTTTCGAGCGGGACGTAGTTGATAATTGCCCCATCGGGAACAGCTAGAGGGCGGACTGCCAAATCGTCCCCGTCGGGATGCATGAACCACTGAGTGTCGTCACTATCTAAGCAAGTGAATCCGCCGTCTTTTGTGTTTAGTCGGATCGTCCAATGACCGGCGTCAATGACATGACGATTCGTTACCGCCCACATTGTATGCGCTGCACCATCGAAGTGGAGCCCGACGACAAACCCACTTCCCCCAGCCCTCTGGCCCTGCTCAGCCGAGCTGATATCCGGGTAGAGGTAAAGGCTTGTATCGAGGAGCTTTTGATCAATGCGAAACGTCATTCCAGCCAGAATCCTCCTGATAGCACACTGCCTATTCGACACGAATGATGGAGCTGGTCGAGGAAGTTTTATCTCGGTGACAGCGAGGCGTTGGGCGCTACTCATCTAACACACCCCCGAATTTGGGTATGCCCAAATATAACGACGCGTTTTATTAGGGGCGGGGCCGGTACCGGTGCAACAAGGCGGCGCACGTCGCGCCATTGCCCCGCCGCACCCGCGCCCTTATCTCGCCCGGCCATGACCACCATCTCGCTCCTTCAGGACGTCGCCCTCGGCATTACCGTGCCGTCGCGCCATGCCCGGGGGCGCATCGCTCGGATCGGCCCGACGCTCGACCTGATCCTCGCCAACCATGGCTATCCGCCCGTGCTCGAGCAGTTGCTGGCAGAAGCGCTGGTGCTGACCGCCCTGCTCGGCTCGTTGCTCAAGGATCCGAGCGGTCAATTGACCATCCAGGCGCAGACCGAGGCCGGGATCGTCGATCTGCTGGTATGCGACTATATGGGCGGCGAGCTACGCGGCTATATCCGGCACGATCCCGACCGGCTGACCGAGGCCGGGCCGCATCCGAGCCTGTTCGCCCTGTTCGGCAAAGGCTATCTGGCAATTACCTTCGACCAGCCGGCGACCGACGAGCGCTATCAGGGCATCGTCCCGCTGGAAGGCGAAGGGCTGGGCGAGGCTGCGCAAAGCTATTTTCTTCAGTCCGAGCAAATTCCGTCGATCGTCCGTCTCGCCGCTCGGCGCGACGATGCGGGGTGGGTCGCGGGGGGGATCATGTTCCAGCACCTGCCCGAAGGCGAGGAGGGGCGCGACCGGCTGCACACGCGCCTCGACCATCCAGAATGGCCGCACGTCGCGGTGCTGATCGGGTCGGTGAAGGATGAGGAACTGACCAATCGTGCCCTCGCGCTCGACGATCTCGCCTGGCGTCTGCTCCACGAGGAGGGGGAGATCCGCACGCTCGATCCGGTCAGGCTCATCAAGGGCTGCCGCTGCAGCGCCGACTATATCGCCTCGGTCATCGCCCGCTTTCCGCCCGAGGATCACGCCCAGATGGTTGGTGACGACGGGCTTATCCGGGTCGATTGCGCCTTTTGTGCGACGAGCTTCCCGATCGCCATCGACGCTCCCGCTTGAGCCATACGAAATATTGCTTTCGCTCAACCCGCTCGTGGTAAAAGACGGGATGAAACGCGCCTTACGAATCGGGCTGCTGGCCTTGTTGTCTTTATCGGCGACAGCTGCGACCTCGCCACGCGCGCTCGCGCCGGCGGCGGGCGGACTGTGGGAGGTTGCGACTGACGCGACCGGGCACAATGCCGAGAAGGTCTGCGTTCCGCTGCCCGAGGTGCTGGCCCAGTATGAGCATCGCAGCGGCCGCTGCACGCGGGTCGTTATCTCCGATGTCGGCACCGAAGTGGTGATCCACTACACCTGCGCGGACGGGGCGTTCGGGCAGAGCAAGGTGACGTTGATCACGCCGCGCACGCTCAGGATCGACACTCAGGGCATTTCGGGCGGGTTGCCGTTCCATTATCAGCTTCATGCCCGCCGCGTCGGGGCATGCGTGGCGCGTTAAGCTCGCTTTAACCATCATGAGTTTAGGAAGCATGTCGTGCCTTCTTCGGCATGTATTCCTCCCTGTCGGGCCTCGGCCCGCACCTGGGCCGCTCTCGTAGCGGCCCATTTTTATTGCGGACCAGAAGGAGCGCCCAGACTTTCCTTTTCGGGGGCGCCGCGCCAAGGAGCGGGTATGTTCCTGTTCATCCTCAAGGCGATGCTTTCGGGCCTGTTGGTGGCGGCGATCTCGACCCTCGCCCGGCGTTATCCCGGCTGGGGCGGCTTAATAGCTTCTCTGCCCCTGGTGTCGTTGTTATCGATGGTCTGGCTCTATGGAGAGACTCGCGATGCCGAGTCGGTGGCCCGGCTGTCCTGGGGTGCCTTCTGGTTCATCCTTCCGTCGATGCCGATGTTCCTGCTCATCCCCGCCCTGTTGCGCTCCGGCGTCGGATTTTTCGCGACGATGATGATCGCCTGCTTGGCGACGATCCTGCTCTATGCCGCGATGAGCTGGATGGCGCCGCGCCTCGGGATTACGCTGTGAGCGGCCGGCAGGCGGTGGTGCTCCTTTCCGGGGGCCTCGATTCGATGGTGTGCGCCGCGCTGGCCCGCGAGCAGGGCTTTGGCGTGCTCGCGCTGACCATCGACTATCACCAGCGCCACCGGATCGAGCTGGAGGCGGCCAAAAGGATCGCGGCGACGCTCGCCGAACGGCACATCGTCCTGCCGATCGACCTGACCGCGTTCGGCGGATCGGCGCTGACGAGCGACATCGCGGTGCCCAAGGACGGTGTCGCCCCGGGTATTCCCGTCACCTACGTCCCGGCGCGCAACACGGTCTTCCTCAGTCTGGCGCTGGCCTGCGCCGAAGCCGCGGGCGCGCGTGACCTGTTCGTCGGGGTCAACGCGCTCGACTATTCGGGCTATCCGGACTGCCGTCCCGACTTCATCGCCGCGTTCGAAGCGCTCGCCAACTTGGGCACCAAGGCCGGGGTTGAGGGTGATCCGTTCACGCTTCACGCGCCTCTGCAACGGATGACCAAGGCCGATATCGCCCGCGAGGCGGCGCGGCTCGGGCTCAATGCCGGGGTCAGCCATAGCTGCTACGATCCGGCGACCGATGGCGGCGCGTGCGGGCTGTGCGACGCCTGCCGGTTGCGTGCCAAGGGGTTCGAGGAAGCGGGGCTACCCGACCCGACCCGCTACGCCAGCTCATGAGCTACGCGGTCAAGGAGGCGTTTCTGACGCTTCAGGGCGAGGGCGTGCAGGCGGGAAGCAGGGCTGTGTTCCTGCGCTTCGCCGGCTGCAATCTGTGGAGTGGGCGCGAGCAGGATCGCGCCGTTGCGCAGTGCAATTTTTGCGACACCGATTTCGTCGGCACCGACGGTCCCGGCGGTGGCAAGTTTGCCGAGCCGCGGCTGCTTGCCGACCACATCGCGGCGGTGTGGGGCGATTCGACCGAGCGGCGACTTGTGGTCGTCACTGGGGGCGAGCCGATGCTGCAATTGGACGAAGCGCTGACCGATGCGCTGCATGCCCGCGGATTCAGGGTCGCGGTCGAGAGCAATGGGACCCTGCCGGCGATTCCGGGGATCGATTGGCTGTGCATCAGCCCCAAGGCGGGGACCGAGGTGGTGCAGCGGCGCGGCGACGAACTAAAGCTGGTGTGGCCGCAAGCGGGGATCGATCCCGCCGAGCTGGAGCAATGGTCCTTCGACCATTTCTTGGTCCAGCCGATGGACGGCGCGACACGTGACGCGTCGGTGCAGGCGGCGATCGCGCTGGCGATGGAACGGCCGCGCTGGCGGCTGTCGCTGCAAACGCACAAGCTGGTCGGGCTCGCCTGACACGAAAAAAGGCTGCCGGAGTGACCCGGCAGCCTTTGTCCATAACCTAAAACGGACCGCCGAGGCGGTCCGCATTTCGATTACATCGAGTTCGACGAGTTCATCGAGTTCATGTCCGACATATTGCCCGACATATTCGAATCCATCGACATGTTGGCGTCCATGTTGGCGGTCGCGTCCATGGCAGAGGTGTCATTGGCGACGACGTTCTCGGTGGTGAGGGTCTCGTCGACATTCATCGTGTTCTCGGCGGCTTCATTCTTGCTGCAAGCCGAAACAGCCAGGGCCGCGGCAGCGACCAGGATCAGAGCACGCATTCTAAAACTCCCTTGATTGTCAGATCTGCAGCGAGTGGACCCGCTTTACAAATCGTGGGCACAATAGTCGCGCATGCCTCAAGCCTCAAGCAACTTGTTCACCCTGCAGCAAGCTTGCGAGAAATGCCGTAAAACTGCTCTTTAGCGCGGCATCGACCGCGTCCATCGACGAATTTCGCCCCAATTGCGCGATGCTTGTCACGCCGTAGCCGGCAATCCCGCAGGGAATGATTCCGTCGAAATGCGACAGGTCGGGCGCGACGTTGATCGAAAATCCGTGCAGCGTCACCCACCGCTTCACGCGCACCCCGATCGCGCCAATCTTGGCTTCATGAGCGCGTTCGCCGGACCAAATGCCGATGCGCCCCGGCTCGCGGCGCGCTTCGACGCCCAGCTCGGCCAGCGCGGCGATCATCCAGCCTTCAAGCGAATGGACGAAACGGCGGATGTCCTTGCCGCGTCGTTCGAGGTCGAGGATCAGATAGCCGACCCGCTGGCCGGGGCCGTGATAGGTGTAGCGGCCGCCGCGACCGGCCTCGAACACCGGAAATCCCATCGGGTTGCTGAGCTCGGCCGAATCCGCGCTGGTCCCGGCAGTGAACAGCGGCGGGTGCTGCAACAGCCAGACCAGCTCGCGCGCGGTGCCGTCCCGCACCGCAAGTGCGCGCGCTTCCATCTCCGCCAGCGCATCGGGGTAGGGCACCAACCCTTCGTCCACTCGCCATTCGATGTCGCCCGCTGCATCCATCGCCGCGAGATGGCGCTGAGGGTCCGCCAGGGCAAGGGCGATTGCAACGAGTGTGCCAGCCTTTCATAGGGGTGGGCGAAGGGGAAGTGCATGAGCAATTTGTCGATCGGCCAGGCTTGGGACCAAACCAGCGCTTTCCTGCGAGCGGAGGCCCGTCTGGTCGTGCCGGTGGCGCTCGCGGCGTTCGCCGTGCCATCGACGCTGGCAGGATGGACGCACCCCGCCGGTGAAATGAGTGGCAGTGGCCCGGGCGTGCTGTTGACGCTGCTGGTGCTTGTCGCGGTGCTGATCGGACAGATGACGATCGCCGCGCTCGCGATCGGATCAAAGGACAGCGTCGGAAGCCTGATCGGCCGGGCGGCGCGACGGGTGTGGGGGCCGGTCGCGGCAGTGATCATGGTGTTCCTGCCGGTGGCGCTGCTAATGTTGTTGATGCTGAGCGCTATTGTCGGCGCCGCTGGCATCACCGACCCCAGCAAAATGACCCCGGAGGCCATGGCGTCGTCGCCGCAGATCGGCCTGATCCTGTTGTGCATGCTGGTCCTCATACTGCTGGTCGGGGTGCGGCTGTTGCCGATGTCGGCGGTGGCGATTGAGGAGACGCCCCGTCCGGTGGCATTGTTGAGACGCTGCCTGGCGCTGACCAAAGGCCATTTCTGGCGGCTGCTCGGCCTGCTAATGTTGATGGTCCTAGCGGCGCTGTTGCTGAGCGGCGCGGTGACTGCGGTGGTTGGCGCGGTGGTCACGCTGGCGGTTGGTGAGGCACGACCCTTCAACCTGTCGGCGCTGCTGATCGGCCTTGCCAATGGCCTCTCCAGCGCCGCGATAACCGCGGTGTCGGCGGCGCTGGTCGGGCGGGTTTACGTCCAGCTCAACGCCAAAAGCTGAGCGTTACGCCCATTTTGCCAGCGGGGGCAGGCTCATCAGGATGGCGTCGATGTTCCCGCCGGTCTTGAGGCCGAACAAGGTGCCGCGGTCGTAAAGCAGGTTGAATTCGACGTAGCGGCCGCGAAACTCGAGCAGCGCCTCGCGGTCGGCCTCGGTAAATGCCATCCCCATCCGCTTGCGAACGATTTGCGGGAAAATGTCGAGAAACGCCTCGCCGATATCCCGCGTAAAGGCGAAATGGGCGTCGAAATGATCCTCGAGCCGGTCGAAGAAAATGCCGCCGACCCCGCGCGCGACATGGCGGTGGGGCAGCCAGAAATACTCTTCCGCCCATTTCGAGAAGCGCGGATAAAAGGTCGGGTCGTGCGCGGCGCACGCGGCGCGCAGGCGGGCGTGAAAGGCGTCGGTGTCTTCGTCATAGGGAATCGCCGGATTCAAATCGGCGCCGCCACCGAACCAGCGCTTCGTGGTCGTCAGGAAGCGGCAATTCATGTGTACCGCGGGGACGTGCGGGTTGGCCATGTGCGCAACCAGGCTGATGCCGGTGGCGAAGAAGCTCGGGTCGTCTTCTGTGCCGGGGATCGATGCGGCGAATTCCGGAGAGAAGCGGCCGCCGACGGTCGAGACATTAACTCCAACTTTCTCGAATATCTGACCGTTCATCTGTCCGCGCACCCCCCCCCCGCCGGGAGTGCCGTCGTCCTCGGTTCGCTCCCACGGGGTGAACTCAAAGCTGGCATCGCTGCCCGCCTCGCGCTCGATTGCTTCGAACGCGCCGGTGATGCGCGTGCGTAGCGACTCGAACCAGTCGCGCGCCGCCTGTTGCTGATCGTCGAGCGGGGTCATGATGTGCCGATGGCGGGAAAGCGGCGAGTGGGTCAAGCGGGAGCGAGTCGCGGCGAGGAAATGGCGGGGCGCGATAGGATGCCGCCTAAGGGGAAGTTGATGAAGTTGATGATGCGGCGCGATTCCAGCCCCGTATAAACTTTGGCGCTCAACGGCAGCGGATTTCAGTACATTGGACATGGGTTGCCGCATGTTGGCGAACCAACCAGGTTATATCCTACATTGCAAGCGCTAGAGCAGCGCTCCGCGCGCCCGTTGCGGCTCTTGCGCGTGTCGAACCGCGGAGCGCGGCGGTGGTCGGGGCGAGTGGGGGAGCCTGGGCCGGGGGCTTGTCATTGGGCAGCCGATCACTTCCAAGCGAGATTTGCAGTTTCGAACGTAAATTGCTGATTGCCGCGCTGAAAAAACTCTGCTTCGACGATAACGCGCTTCGAAGTTTTCAAGGCAGCCAAAGCGCGCTTCGGATCGGTCAAGAACGCCGTTTCGCTTGAGCCGTCGCTTGCATCAGTGCAACGGAATTTCTGGATCGGCCCAGCGTCGAACTTGAACGAAACTGAAGCTTCGGTGAAGCTGTGGCATAGTATCTGCCCCTTATCGACCGAGAACATTACGTCGAGCCCGTCGGGTCCATCCCGAACAATAATCGTTCCATATTGTTCGCCATAGGGAAAATCGAGGTCGACCTGGTTCTCACTGCGAAGGGAGGCAAATCGCGTAGTAGCGTCACGCATCGCGTCTTTGCTGTCCGAATATTCCCATTTAGAAGCCGAATTGATTTTGGTCTCGCCAGGCGTTTCGCCAGCGCTGGCGGCGAGATTGTTTATTGATCCGGTCTCTTTGGCGCTCTCATCTTTCGGGACAACGATCATCATGCCAACAAACGCTGCTCCGGCGATGGCAGAGAAATGTTTGCGGTTCAACCTGGCTATGTAAGGCTTAATGAGTCCGAGCAGTGCGGCCAAAAACAAAATCGAAAATACGCCCATCAACATATTTGGTCTCCGGCCAATCCACCAACTCTTAGCGACTTATCCTTCATTTGCCGCATCGTCTTTTACCTATAGGCACAGGTCAAGTGCATCTTAGGTGGCGTACGAAGTCGCCCCTTGCCGCTATCGCCGCTCTTCCCACGGGGAGTTGTCCCGTCTGCCTAAGCGCCTCTCCAAGTGCGATCGCGGCCGAAGTGGCGAGGTTGAGGGAGCGGACCTCGTCGCGGATCGGGATGCGGAGGGCGAGGGGGCAGTGGGCGGCGACCGCGGCGGGGACGCCGGCGCTTTCCTGACCGAACAGGAGGATGTCGTCGGGGCGGAGGTCGGCGTCGTAGAGCGAGCTACTCGCCTTGGTGGTCATGAGCACCAGGCGCGCTTCCCCGATGGTAGCGCGAAACGCCTCGAACCCGGCGTGGCGCACCACCACGACATGGTCGATATAGTCCATCGCGGTGCGGCGGACGCGCTTGTCGTCCCAGGCGAAGCCCATCGGCTCGATCAGGTCGACGGCCACGCCCATGCACGCGCCGAGCCGCATCACCGCGCCGACGTTGCCGGCGATCTCGGGCTGGTAGAGGGCGATGCGCATGGCACGGGCGATTATGCCGCCTACAATTCGAAATCCATAGCCCTTCCTCTTGATGGTTGGGGCGGGGTGAAGTCTTCGGAAGAGGCTGTCGGGTCTCCACCGTCACCCCCACCCAACCCTCCCCCATCAAGGGGGAGGGCTCAGCCAAGAAATTTGACCATTTGCATCGGCGAAGCGAGCCGCTATCAGGCGCGCCAACCGGCCCGGGCCACTCGGGCGTGGGGTCGTATCCGATGCCGCCCGGCATCGACGAAATTTCGGTCTTAAAGGTGAGCATGGCCACGCTGGAAGAAACCAACGCCGCACACGGGGAGGTCAACGACAGCCTCCGCCGCCGCGACTTCATCAACGTCGCCGCGGTCAGCTTCGCGGGGGTCGGCGCGGTCGCCGTGGCGCTGCCGCTGGTCACTCAGATGAGCCCGTCGGCCGATGTCCTCGCGTTGGCCTCGACCGAGGTCGATATTTCGAAGATCGCGCCGGGGCAGGCGATCAAGACCAGCTGGCGCAAGCAGCCGGTGTTCGTGCGCAACCTGACACCGGCCGAAATCAAGGCCGCCAACGCGGTTGACGTGGGAAGCCTGCGCGATCCGCAGACGCTGGCCGAGCGAACCAAGCCGGGCAAGGAGAATTGGCTGATCACGCTGGGCGTATGCACCCACCTTGGCTGTATCCCGCTCGGCACTGGCGAAGGCGAGAACAAGGGGCCCTTCGGTGGCTATTTCTGCCCCTGCCACGGGTCGGCCTACGACACCGCCGCGCGCATTCGTCAGGGACCCGCACCGCTCAACCTCCAGGTGCCCGACTATGTATTCACGTCACCGACCGTCGTGACCATCGGCTAAGGGAAGAGAGCGTCATGAGCTTTGCCTGGGCCAAGGCCTACGAACCCAAGACCAGCCTCGGCCGCTGGATCGACGACCGCCTGCCGCTACCGCGGCTGGTCCATGGCGCGATCGGTGGCGGCTACCCGGTGCCGCGCAACTTGAATTATGCGTGGAATTTCGGCGTACTGTCGGGGATTTTCCTGACCATTCAGATCGTCACCGGAATCGTGCTGGCGATGCATTATTTCGCCTCGGCCGACGGAGCCTTCACTTCGGTCGAGCACATCATGCGCGACGTCAACGCCGGCTGGCTGCTGCGCTACGCCCATGCCAACGGCGCCAGCTTCTTTTTCATCGTTGTCTATATCCATATCTTTCGCGGCCTGTTCTACGGCAGCTACAAGGCGCCGCGCGAGTTGGTGTGGATGCTCGGTCTGGTGATTTACCTGCTGATGATGGCGACCGCCTTCATGGGCTATGTGCTTCCCTGGGGCCAGATGAGCTATTGGGGGGCCCAGGTCATCACCGGCTTCTTCTCGGCATTCCCGCTGGTCGGCGAGCCGATCCGGGTGTGGCTATTGGGAGGGTTCGCGCCCGACCAGGCGGCGCTGACCCGCTTCTTCTCGCTCCACTATCTGCTGCCATTCGTGATCGCCGGGGTGGTCATCCTCCACATCTGGTCGCTGCACATTCCGGGATCGTCGAACCCGACCGGAGTCGATGTGAAGAGCGAGCAGGATACGCTGCCGTTCCACCCCTTCTATACCGCCAAGGACGGCTGGTTCACCGGCCTGTTCCTGATCCTTTACTGCGCGGTGCTGTTCTTCGCGCCCGACGCGCTGGGGCATGCCGACAATTATATCCCGGCCAACCCGCTGGCGACGCCGGCGCACATCGTCCCCGAATGGTATTTCTGGCCGTTCTATGCGATTCTGCGCGCCTTCACCGTCGACTTCATCCTGCCCGCCAAGCTGTGGGGCGTACTGGCGATGTTCGCCTCGATCCTGCTGTTGTTCTTCCTACCGTGGCTGGATCGCTCGCCGGTCCGCTCGGGCCATTACCGCCCGGTGTTCAAGCGGTTCTTCTGGCTGCTGGTGGCCGACGTCGTGATCCTCGCGTGGTGCGGAGGGGCGCCGGCCGAGCCGCTTTACGTCGCCATTTCGCAGCTCGCGGCGGCCTATTATTTCGCGCATTTCCTCATCATCCTGCCGCTGATTTCCAAATTCGAGCGGCCGCTGCCGCTGCCGTCGTCGATCACCGCGTCGGCACTGCACGGCGAGGCCGAGGAAAGCGCTCCCTACGGGCTTGCCAAGACGGCGCCCGCGGCGGCTCATTAGGGGGATTAAGGGACCATGGTCCGCATCATCGCGTTTTTCGTCGGGCTGGGGTTTGCCGGCGTCCTGCTGATCAGCTTCGCCTTCGGCGCCGTCGCCTACTTCCAGGAACCGCCGCCGCCGAGTGCGGAGCATGAGTACCACCGCGAGGCGAAGGAACTGCATCTCGCCTCGAACGGCCCATTCGGCAAATATGACCGGGCCCAGGTGCAGCGCGGCTTTCAGGTCTACAAGGAAGTCTGTGCGGGCTGTCACAGCCTCAACCGCGTCGCCTTCCACGACCTTGCCGGGATTGGCTACAGCGAGGCCGAGATTAAGGCGATCGCCAATCAGTGGCAGACCGAGGTGCCGTCGGTGAATCCGGACACGGGCGAGGCCGCCACCCGCAAGGCAGTGCCGTCCGACCATTTTCCGAGCCCCTACGCCAACGAGACGGCGGCCCGCGCGGCCAACAACAATAATCTTCCGCCCGACCTGTCGCTGATGACCAAGGCACGCGAGGGCGGGGCGGCCTATGTCCATTCGCTGCTTACTGGCTACCAGAATCAGCCGGCGGCGCTGCTCAAGCAATTCCCGACCTCGAAGACGCCGGCGGGGCTTTACTACAACCCCTATTTTGCCAATTTGAACCTGGCGATGCCGCCGCCGCTGACGGGCGACGGGCAGGTGACCTATGGCCCGGGCAACCCCAAGCCGACGGTCAATCAGATGGCGGCCGACGTTTCCGCCTTTCTGGTGTGGACCGCCGAGCCCAAGCTCGAAAACCGCCACCGCGCCGGCCTGACGGTGCTGATCTTCCTGATCTTCGCGACCGTGCTTGGCTATCTGAGCTACAAAAACATCTGGGCTGAGGCCAAGCGCAAGGTCGCGCTGAAGGGCCCCCTCGATCCCGACAACAAGGCCAGGCGCAACCGCGCCAAGGCCAAGGCCGGTATCGCCGGCTGAAGCGGAACCTGGGGATGAATCGACCAGCGCGCTGAAAGGCCCAGGGCGCTGGTCCGCGCCAAGCCCGATTTCCCCAAACCGGGAAATCCGGTTTCGCGACGTCACGACGCTGCTGCTCGACCGCGACGGTTCACGGTGATGGTTCACGGGGGGTTCAATCCGGCAAGACTATCCGCGTCTTGAGCAGAAAATGCGGAGAAGTTGCGGTGTATGCATTCCGAATTCGTTCAGCGGTAGTGGTCGCAGTGTCGGCCATGGGTCTTGGCGGTTGCGTTGGCGGCTATGGCTACGACAGCTTCGGCATCAGCATTGGAAGCGCCGGTTACTCCGATCCCTATTATGGGGGCTACGGCTATTCAGGATATCCGTCATACGGCTACTCGGATTATGGATATGGCGGCTCGGGCTATGGCTACGGCGGTAGCTATGGTTATGGGAGTGGTTATGGCGGTGGCTGGTACGATAATTATTATTATCCGGGCGCGGGATATTATGTTTACTCGCGCGGCGGCTCGCGTCACCGCTGGAGCGACGGGCAGCGGCGCTATTGGGAGTCCCGGCGCGACCGGCGGGGGGACCGCCGCGAGGTGCGCGGCAACCGGCAGGACTATCACCAGGATGTCGGCGCTGCGCGGCGCGAGTTGAGACAGGATCGCGCTCAGAACCGAACCGAGTATCGCGCCGGTCAAGTCGACCGACAGACCTATCGCCAGAACCAGCGCAGCGAAGGCCGCGAATTTAACCAGGTGCGGCGCAAGGAACGGCGCGAGCTACGCCAAGAGAATCGAAAAGATCGCGCCGACTGATCGGCTGTGGCGGCGGCTAGCTCTCTGAGGACGCGGGCCGCCGCTGCATCAGCACGATCGAGGTGAAGCGCATGACCGGGGCGCCGTCCTGGTTGCTGACCGTGGTATCGGAGCGGAAGCTGCCCATGTCGGGCTTGGAACGCGACGGGCGCACCTCGATAATCTTGCTCGATACGCTTAGCCGGTCGCCGGGATAAACCGGCTTAAGCCAGCGCAGTTCGTCGATCCCTGGCGATCCAAGGCCCGCTTGCTCGGCCTTGACGACATGGCGGGCGATCACCGCCATGGCCATCGCGGCGGTGTGCCAGCCCGACGCGGCGAGCCGGCCGAAATGCGTCTTGGCGGCTGCTTCGTCGCTGAGGTGGAAGGGTTGCGGATCATATTTGCGCGCGAATTCGATCACTTCCTCGCGGGTGACGTCGTAATGCCCAAACTCGGTTTCGAGCCCGACCTCGAGATCTTCCAGATAAATCATGCTGGTTTCCTTCAACATCTTTCGGCGCCTGTCCAGTCGCCAGCATTGGGCTTGGCGGGCGCATTCTTTACCGCCAAGAGTAAGGCGTGAACCTGCCCACTGACGCCCCGCCGCGCTGGCACCCGCGCCTGATGCAGGCCGCGCTGGCGCTGCACGACAACCAGCTTCACGTCGCCGAACCGCTGCTCAAGGCGCATCTCAAGGATGATCCGTTCGACGCCAAGGCAATCCGCATGCTGGCCGAGTTGGCGTGGCGGATCGGGCGGCTGGCCGATGCCGAGCACTTGCTGCGCCGGGCGGTCGAGATTGCACCAGGCTTCACTGCGGCACGGGCGCAGCTGGCGCTGGTGCTCGGGCGGATGGGGCGGCCGGCCGAAGCGCTGCCGCTGCTCGACCTGCTGTTCGAGCAGGACGGCGAGGACATCGGCCATTTCAACCTGAAGGCCGCGACCGTCGCCCGGCTCGGCGATTTCGAGGAAGCGATCGCACTGTATGAGACGGTGCTCCAGCGCGCGCCGAAACAGCCGCGAGTGTGGCTCAGCTACGGTCATATGCTCAAGACGGTCGGGCGGCAGGCCGAGGGCATCGCCGCCTACCGCCGTGCGATCGAGCTCAACCCGGCGCTGGGCGAGGCGTGGTTCAGCCTGTCGAATCTGAAGACGGTGACGTTCGACGTGGGCGATGTCGCGGCAATGGAGGCGGCACTGGCCGATCACGCAGTGCGGGACGAAGATCGCTTCCACCTCGATTTCGCGCTGGGCAAGGCGATGCACGATGCGGGCAAGGCGCAAAAGGCCTTTGCCCATTATGCCGCGGGCAATGCGCTCCGACTGACACGCCACCCTTACGATCGCGAGAGGGTGCGTCGGTCGGTCGATCGCGCCATCTCGACCTATACAACCGAAGCGATTGCCGCTCGGCCCGGCGGCTGCACCGCGCCGGACCCTATCTTCATTGTCGGCATGCCGCGCGCGGGTTCGACGCTGGTCGAGCAAATATTGGCCTCCCACAGTCAAGTCGAAGGAACGTCGGAGCTGCCCGACCTGCCGTTGCTGGCGCGCAAGGTGACCGGCTATCCGCAGGGCGCGCTTGACCTTTCTGAAGGCGAGCGCGTCGCAATCGGCGAGCAATATCTGGAGCGTGCCTCGGTCCAGCGCCGCACGGACCGCCCCTATTTCATCGACAAGCTGCCCAACAACTGGCTTTTCGTGCCGTTCATCCAGCTGGTTTTGCCCAATGCGAAAATTATCGATGCGCGGCGCCATCCGCTCGGCTGCTGCCTGTCCAACTACCGTCAGCATTTCGCGCGGGGCCAGGACTTTACTTACGATCTGACCGACGTCGGCAGCTATTATGCCGAATATGTCCGGCTAATGGCGCATGTCGACGCGATCCTGCTTGGGAAAGTCCACCGCGTAATTTATGAGCAGATGGTCGACGACACCGAGGCCGAGGTGCGTGCGCTGCTCGCCCATGTCGGGCTTGATTACGAGCCGGGCTGCCTAGCTTTCCATGAGACTAAGCGGGCGGTGCGGACCGCGAGCTCGGAGCAAGTACGCCAGCCGATCTACCGACAGGCGACCGAGGATTGGCAGCGCTACGAAGCTTTCATCGAGCCATTGAAGGCGGCGCTCGGCCCGGTGCTCGACGCCTATCCCGGCGTCCCCGCGTCATTCGGGCAACGTTGAACCGACAATCGAGACATTTATGTCGCGTCAGTAGCGGTTCATCGTTGACAGGCGGCGGGGCCTCTGTCGCAATAGCGGCTTACTGGATGTGGGGGCATACATGACACTGGTTTCGATTCGGGCACTGACCCTTGGTTTGCTGACGTCGACCGCGCTCGCGGTGCCGGCTTTGGCCCAGACGGCCGCGGAACAGCCGTTGCCGCCCTCTGCTCCGGTGGCCGCACCCGTTTCGGACAGCGACAATCCCGACATCATCGTCACCGCGACCAAGCGCGAGGAGAGCTTGCAGGACGTTCCAGCCAGCATCCAGGCGATCGGCACCAAGCGGCTCGACCAGCTCAACATCTCCAACTTCGAGGATTACACCAAGCAGCTGCCGTCGGTGTCGTTCCAGACCGCGCAGCCCGGCCTGACCGTGGTCTACATGCGCGGCGTGGCGACCGGCGGTGACGGCAACCATTCGGGCTCGCTACCCTCGGTCGGCACTTATCTCGACGAGCAGCCGGTGACGACCATCGGCGGCACGCTCGACGTCCACATTTATGACGTCGCCCGGATCGAAAGCCTCGCCGGGCCGCAGGGCACGCTTTACGGCGCCTCGAGCGAGGCGGGAACGATCCGCATCATCACCAACAAGCCGGAGCTGGGGGTCACCTCGGGACGGGTTGACGGCGAGGTCAATACCGTCGCGCACGGCGGGATCGGCGGCAAGCTGGACGGAATGATCAACCTGCCGATCTCCGACAACATCGCGTTTCGGGGGGTCGCATTCTACCAGCATGACGCGGGTTACATCGACAATGTTTTCGGCTCGCGGACCTATTATATTTTCGACGACAGCATACCCGACGTTACGGTCAACAACGCCGGGTTGGTAAAGAAGAATTTCAACGACCAGGACGTCTACGGCGGCCGGGCGGCGCTCAAGATCGACCTCAACGACAATTGGACGATCACGCCGACCATCCTCCACCAAAACCTTAAGGCCAATGGCATTTTCGGTTACGATCCGAAGCTCGGCGACCTGAAAGTTGACCGGTTGTTCGACGAGGTGCGCAAGGACAAATTCACGCAAGGCGCACTGACGATCGAAGGCAAGATCGCCGATTTCGACGTCACCTATGCGGGCGCCTACCTCGATCGGAAGACGTTCACCACCAGCGACTATAGCGATTATGCCGACGCCTATGACCAGCTCTATTCCTATTATGGCGGACTGGGTTATTTCTACTACCAGGATGCTGCCGGGAATAATATCGACCCGCGCCAGCACATCATCGCTACCGATCATTTCAAGAAACTAAGCCAGGAATTGCGTATTGCCTCGCCTGCAGACAAGCCGTTTCGGGTCATTGCGGGTGCTTTCTATCAGCGTCAGTCGAACTTCATTCATCAGGACTATCGGATCGACAATTTGGCCCCGCTGCTTTCTGTCAACGGCCTGCCAGGAACGCTATGGCTGACCCAGCAGAAGCGCGTCGACAAGGACTATGCGCTGTTCGGTGAAGCAAGCTTCGACGTCTCGCCGAAGATCACACTGACTGCCGGTGGCCGATTGTTCAAATATGACAATAGTCTGATTGGCTTCTTCGGATTCGGCAGGAATCCGGCTTTCTTTCAAGGCGCCGATGACAATCCGCCGCCCAATGCCGCGGGCAGCACGCGCACCGGGGTGGGCGGATGCTTCACCGTTGAAGGGATCACCTTGCGGCAGGCGCAACTCGAGGGCCGCAACACCACGTTGCTACCCGCAACGGTCACCGGGAGCCCGTGCACCGACTTAGCCGAATTCAAGGATGGAAAGCTGGTGCCCAAGCGCGCCAAGGATCATGGATTCACGCATCGCCTCAACGCGACGTGGAAACCCAATGAAGACCTGCTGTTCTATGCGACCTGGTCGCGTGGTTTCCGACCCGGCGGAATCAATCGTCGGGCGGCCGTCATCCCATACGATGCCGACTTCCTCGGCAATTATGAACTCGGCTGGAAGGCGACCCTGGCCGACGGTCGGATCCGCTGGAATGGCGCCGTCTATCACCAACTGTGGAAGAAATTCCAGTTCAGCTTCCTCGGCGCGAACAGCTTCACCGAAATTCACAACGGAAACGACGCGAAGATCAACGGTGTCGAAACCGATTTCAACTATACCAGTGGCGGCCTCACGCTGAGTGCGGCGGCAGCTTATACCGACGCCAAGACGAAGGGGGTCATCTGCGCAGCCGATGGCGACGATGCGACCTGTTCAGGCAGCTTCGTCTCCGCGCCGAAGGGCACCCGCCTTCCGGTGACCCCGAAATTCAAGGCCACAGGCACCGCGCGCTATGCGTGGCCGGTCTTCGACAGCGCCCGCGCGCATGTTCAGGCCGGCGTTGCTTATCAAAGCTCCGCGCCCGCGACGCTGCGCACCGACATCGAATTGGTGGGAACTTTGGAGCATGTGAACCCGCGGGACTTTCTTGGGAAAATCCGGGGCGCGACTCTGATTGATCTGGCGGCGGGCATCGATTGGCGGCGGTTCGACGTCGAGCTCTACGTCTCGAACCTGTTCGACAAGCGTAACGATCTGTCACGTTCCGTGGCCTGCGGCAGCTGCACGCGGACGCTGGTGGTCCCCGGAACGCCGCGCACGATCGGGCTGCGACTGGGGACAAAATTCTAGCGAGGGGAGGGTGTTATGACCGCTCGTCCGTTTACGGTGATCGCCGCCGTGATCTTTCTCCTGATGGCGCTCCTGCATGCCTATCGCATCTTCACCCATTTCCAGGTGATCTTCGGCAGTCATACGATCCCGCAGGGAGTAAGCTGGATCGCCCTGGCAGTCACTGCCGGCCTCAGCTGGATGTTGTTCCGCGAAGCGCCGCGCTGAGGGTCAGACGTTGAATTTGAAGTGGAGGATGTCGCCGTCCTTCACGATATAGTCTTTGCCTTCCTGGCGAAGCTTGCCCGCGTCGCGTGCGCCAGCTTCGCCGTTCAGTGCAATATAATCGTCATAGGCGATGGTTTCGGCACGGATGAAGCCGCGCTCGAAGTCGGAATGGATTTCTCCTGCCGCCTGGGGCGCGCGTGAGCCCTTTTCCACCGTCCAGGCCCGCGCTTCCTTGGGGCCGACGGTGAAGAAGGTAATCAGGTGGAGGAGGTCGTAGCCCGAGCGAATGACCCGAGCGAGGCCGGTTTCGTGCAGGCCCATTTCCTCGAGAAAGACCAACCGTTCATCCATCTCCATGATGACGAGGTCGGCTTCGATTGCCGCTGAGACCACCACCGCGTTGGCGCCCTCGGCTTTGGCCAGGTCGAATACTCTGGCGGAAAGTGCATTGCCCGCGGCGGCTTCGTCTTCGTTGACGTTGCAGACGTAAAGTACCGGCTTGGCGGTAATCAGCTGGGCCTGGGCGAAGACGCGCGCTTCCTCCTCGTCCCTGGGCTTGGTCAGCCGCGCCGGCTTGCCCTCGCGCAACAGATCGAGCGCCTGGCCGAGCACGCTCGCGCCGATCTTCGATTCCTTGTCACCCTGCTGCCCGCGCTTGACCAAATTGGGGATGCGCTTTTCGAGGCTTTCGAGGTCCGACAGAAGCAATTCGGTTTCGACCACTTGGGCATCGGCGGTCGGATCGATGCGGTTGTCGACATGCTGGATGTCGTCATTCTCGAAGCAGCGCACGACGTGAACGATGGCGTCGACTTCGCGGATGTTACCGAGGAACTGGTTGCCGAGGCCCTCGCCCTGCGACGCGCCCTTCACCAGCCCGGCGATGTCGACGAAGGCGAGCTGGGTCGGGATGATCTTGGCCGATCCGGCGATCGCTGCCAGTTTGTCGAGGCGCGGGTCGGGGACCGCGACCTGGCCGACGTTGGGTTCGATCGTGCAGAATGGATAATTGGCCGCCTGCGCCGCCTGCGTCTCGGTCAGCGCGTTGAACAGGGTCGACTTGCCGACGTTGGGCAGGCCGACGATGCCGCATTTGAAACCCATGAAATTGTCCATCCTTCTGGCGTCGTTGCGAGGAGCGAAGCGACGCTGGCAATGACGGAATGACGTTCCTTAGCCTCGCTTCAGGCGAAATTGAAGCTGACGCTAAGTCGATTGTCGCGTGTGGTCCCGGCCAGCACTTCGTGTCGCAGCCAGCTTTCCCACATCAGGAGGAGGCCGGTGCTCGGCTCGACGCTAGCGAATGGCCGCAACTCCTCTGGAGCGTCGTCGCGGCGGACCGGGGCGGCCATCATTAGCCCCAGTCGCGGATCTTCAAAGCGTATCGCGCCGCTGCCCGCCGGCGCTTCGACATAGAGCGTGCCGCTGAGGATCGAATGGGGATGGATGTGAGCGCTGTGATGCCCACCGGGCTTGAGCAAATTGACCCACAGGCTGTCGAGTTTCGGTTTACGGCCGAGGTCGAAGGCGAGTTCGTTCGCAACGATACTTGCATGGCGGACGAGCAGCCGCTGCAAGCTGGCGAAGGCCGGGTCGCGGCGAGGCAGGTCGTCGAGCGAGGCGTAGCTGGTGTAGCCGGGGTAGCCGTGCTCGCGGCTCCAGCGCCGGCCGGCGCCATCGTCGACCGCCAAGGTGCGGATCGAATGGGCGAAGTCAGCGAGCAGTGGTGCATCGTCGAGCGTTGCCTCGTACAGCCGGGTGGCGAAGAGTGTGCGCATGGTCACTCGTCGCTTTGGCGCCGGGCAACGTCGCTCATGAAGCGTACTTCGTCGCTATCGGCGAGCCATTCGGCCTCGGCCGCGACGGCGCCGAGCAGATCGCTCAGCGCCTCCATCTCGCTCTTGGCGTAATTGCCGAGCACGTAAGGCGTGACCTTGTCCTTGTGGCCGGGGTGGCCGATGCCGATGCGGACGCGGCGGAAATCGGGGCCGAGGCCGGCATCGATCGAGCGCAGGCCGTTATGCCCGGCCAGCCCCCCGCCGATCCGCACCTTGACCTTCATCGGCGCGAGGTCGAGCTCGTCGTGAAAGGCGGTCAGCGCGTCGGGATCGAGCTTGTAGAAGCGCAGCGCCTGCTGCACCGCGTCGCCGCTGTCGTTCATGAAGGTTTGCGGCTTGAGCAGCAGCAGGCGGTGGCGGCCGATGCGGCCCTCACTGACCAAGCTGCGAAATCTCTTCTGCCACGGGCCGAAGCGATGCACCGCGGCGATCGCGTCGACCGCCATGAAGCCGACATTGTGCCGGTGCAGTGCATATTGCGCGCCCGGATTGCCGAGGCCTGCCCAGATTTGCATGAGACTTACCTCCCAGCCCGCTTGCGGGAGGGGGCGGGGGAGGGACTGTCGAGCGCGACGTGACGCATGGACAGGCCCTCCCCTTCGCCGCTCCGCGGCTCTTCCCCTCCCGCATGCGGGTGGGGAGCAGATTTACCCTTCTTCGCCGCCCTTGGCCTCGGGCGCTTCGCCCTCTTCACCTTCGCCTTCCTCGCCAACAACCGGGACATCACCGGCTTCGGTTTCGGTGTCGCCCTCTTCCGACTTCATCGCCGACGGAGCGACGATCGTGGCGATCGTGAAGTCGCGATCGTCGATCGCCGACTTCGAGCCCTTCGGCAATTTGACGGACGAGATATGGATCGAATCGCCGATGTCGAGGCCCGCGAGCGAAATCTCGATCTGGCCGGGAATCGACGAGGCCTCGCACACCAGCTCAAGGTCGTGGCGGACGATGTTGAGGACGCCGCCACGGGTGATTCCCGGGGCATCCTCTTCGTCGGTGAAGAACACCGGCACATTGACGTTGACTTCGCTATGCTCGCCGATGCGCAGGAAATCGACGTGGATCGGCCGGCTCGACACCGGGTGGAACTGGACGTCCTTGGGCAATGTGCGATGCGACTTGCCGCCGGCATCGACCATCACCACCGTATTCATAAAGTGGCCGTTCGACAGCATCTTGGTGAGGAGCTTCTCCTCGACATGCACCGACAACGGTTCTTTCTTGTCGCCGTAAATCACGGCAGGCACCCGGCCATCGCGGCGCAGTTCACGGGAGGCTCCCTTGCCAGCCCGTTCGCGCGCTTCGGCGGGCAGCGTCAGCTGTTCGCTCATCTCGCATATTCCTTCGTGTAAATGCCCCGCCACGCCTCCAGGGATGACCATGGGTGGGCAAGCGCGCGCCTATAAAGGCGGCGGGCGACAATGGCAAGTTGGGACCAACTTGGCGCGGGTCACGGCGATCCGGTGCGCCGTGAGCAATTTCACGCGATTTGCAACGACCCCAAGGGTAACGCGATTTACTGGATGCGCCTGACGTTGACGCCCTGTTTTTGGAGCAGCTTCACGACCGACTTGTCGCCGGCCAGGTGGCCGGCGCCGACCGCGACCAGCACCGTTCCCGGCTTGGCCAGGCGCCCCGTGACCCACCGCGCCCAATTGGCGTTGCGGCGTGCCAGCAGCGCGTCGAGCATTTCGGGCGAATCGTCGAGCTCGTCGTTGAATGACTTGGCCATTGCGGCGACGTTACCCTTGCTCCAGGCGGCGAGCATGGTGCCGAACTGCGCCTTCATGGTCGCCGGATCGTCGAGCACGCCGTCGAGAAACTCGCGCTGGGTGGCTTCCGACAGCTTGTCGAAAAAACTTAGCTGTTCGGCATTCGTCTCCAGCTGGGCGATGGATTTGCCTCCCGCCTCGAACTGTTGCTTGAGCGCGGTCTCGACGCCCGACCCGCTATCGAGCCCGATCGCCTTGAACTGCGCGCCCAGCAGCAGGAAGCCCGCCGCCCAGGTCTCCAGCCGGTCGAAGGCGCGGGCAGGCAGACCACTGTTGGCGATCGCCTTGGCCAGCGCGGCGCGGCGCGCGGGCTTGACCCGCGCGGCAAGCGGCGGGAGACCGGGCGAGACCGCCAACTTGAACAGCTCGCCGATCGTCGTTTCGGGGTGCTTTTCATCGATCAGCGTTTCGACGACCAGCGTGTCGGAACCGGCCGCGGCCGCGTCGAACGCCGGGCTGCGCCACTTGGTCCCGGGCGGAAGCAGGTGAATCGTCCCGAACAAATAGATGGTGGTGTCGGCGTCGGCGACCTTCCACATCGCCGGGCGCGCGGTCGGCGGTGTGGCGGAGCCCGCGCCAGATGCGAACAGCGCCATGCCCAATGCGGCAAGGCTGTTTCGGACGCGGTTCCAGATACGCATGGCAACTCCTCTGCCGATCCTTCGGCGCAAAAGCATGTAGGAACGATGAATCCATTTGTCAGTGTCGTGCTCGCGCGTTTCCCGGGCGCCGTGCGACACTTGCCCGCCGTCCGGCGATGCGCCAAAGCCGCTGCGACTGTTCCGAACCGGGGTTTCTGCACGCGTGGCCCAATCTGGCCCAACATTGTCTTTCCAGGATTTAATCCTGACCCTGCACCGCTATTGGGGGGAGCGCGGCTGCGTCATCCTGCAGCCCTACGACATGGAAATGGGGGCAGGGACCTTTCACCCGGCGACGGTGCTGCGTGCGCTCGGCCCCGACCCGTGGAAGTGCGCCTATGTCCAGCCGTGTCGCCGTCCGACCGATGGCCGCTATGGCGAGAACCCCAACCGGCTCGGCCATTATTACCAGTATCAGGTGATGCTGAAGCCAAGCCCGGCGGATTTGCAGGCGCTTTATCTGGGCTCACTCGATGCGATCGGGATCGATCCGCTGAGGCACGACATCCGCTTCGTCGAGGATGATTGGGAAAGCCCGACGCTCGGCGCGTGGGGGTTGGGCTGGGAAGTGTGGTGCGACGGGATGGAAGTGACCCAGTTCACCTATTTCCAGCAGGTCGGCGGGTTCGATTGCAAGCCGGTCGCGGGCGAATTGACCTACGGGCTCGAGCGACTGGCGATGTACATCCAGGGCGTCGACAATGTGTTCGATTTGAAGTTCAACGATGCCAAAGCTGAAGAGGGGGGCGTGAGCTACGGCGATGTGTTCCGCGACAATGAACGGCAAATGTCGAAATGGAATTTCGAGGTCGCCGATACCGAGTCGCTGTTCGACCTGTTCAAAAAGGTCGCGGCGGAAGCGGAGAATTGCCTGACCGCGCAACTGCCGATCCCCGCCTATGAGCAGGCGATCAAGGCGAGCCACATCTTCAACACGTTGCAGGCGCGGGGCGTGATCTCGGTCGCCGAGCGCCAGGCCTATATCGGCCGCGTCCGCGACCTGGCGAAAGGCGCCTGCGCGGCGTGGATGGAATATAAATACCCCTCTGCCTCAGCGGGAGAGGGGCCATGAGCGCCGACTTCCTGCTTGAACTGCTGTCGGAGGAAATCCCGGCGCGGATGCAGGCGAAGGCGCGCAACGATCTGGCGCGGATGATGGCCGAGGCGTTGACAGAGGCGGGTCTGTCGCATGGCGGGATCATCTCCTATTCGACCCCGCGACGGCTGGCGTTGATCGCCAAAGGGCTACCGGCGTCGACCGAGGCGGCCAGCGAGGAGCTGAAAGGCCCAAAGACTTCGGCTCCCCCGCAGGCACTCGACGGGTTTTTGCGCAAGACGGGGCTAAAGCGGGACCAGCTGCAGGACCGCGACGGCACCTGGTTCGCGGTGATCGAAAAGCAGGGGCGCGCCACGGCCGACGTATTGGCGGAAGCGGTCGCCGCGATCGTGCGCGATTTTCCGTGGCCCAAGTCGATGCGCTGGGGCGCGGCGTCGAGTTCGACGGCGGCGCTCAAATGGGTGCGGCCGCTGCACTCGATCGTCGCGTTGCTCGGCGAGGAGATTGTGCCGGTCGCGATCGACGGCGTCGCGTGCGGCGCAGCGACGCTTGGCCATCGCTTCCACCATCCCGGGCCGATTACCATCGGCGGCGCGTCGGACTATGTCGAGAAGCTGCGCGCTTGCCATGTGATCGTCGATCAGGAGGAGCGCGAGGCGATTGTGCGCAACGGCGCGGTCGAGGCGGCGGAGAATGCCGGCTTTTTATTGGTCGAGGATGAGGGGCTGGTCGTCGAGAATGCCGGGCTGACCGAATGGCCGGTGCCATTGCTCGGCTCGTTCGATCCGGAGTTTCTGGATGTGCCCGAAGAAGTGATCGCGCTCACCGCGCGCATCAACCAGAAGTATTTCGTGATGCGCGATGGGGCGGGCAAGCTCGCCCCGCACTTCGTCTGCACCGCCAACATCGACGCCAACGACGGCGGCGACGCGATTGTCGCGGGCAATGAGCGCGTGCTCGCCGCGCGGCTCAGCGACGCGCGCTTCTTCTGGGAGCAGGACTTGAAGGTGCCGCTCGAGGAGCAGGCGAAAAAACTCGAGCAGATTGTGTTTCACGAAAAGCTGGGCACGGTCGCGGACAAGGTCGAGCGAGTGGCAAAACTGGCGCGCTGGCTGGTCGACGAAGGGATCGTAAAGGGCGACGGTCGAGTTGAGAAAAACGTGCTCGCCGACGAAGTCGAACGTGCCGCGCGCCTCGCCAAAGCCGATCTCGTCACCGGCATGGTCGGCGAATTTCCCGAGCTGCAGGGCGTCATCGGCGGCCACCTCGCCCGCGCCCAGGGCGAACCAGACGCCGTCGCCGACGCGGTGCGCGATCATTACAAGCCGGTCGGGCAAGGCGACGGGGTGCCTACAGCGCCCGTGACGGTGGCGGTTAGCTTAGCGGACAAATTGGATACCGTCTTTGAGTTCTTTGGTTCCCAAAATCGGCCGTCGGGTTCCAAGGACCCCTATGCTATTCGTAGGTCTGCTCTAGGGGTAATTGAGCTTCTGCTAGCTTCAAATATCCGTTTGAAGTTAAAGCCCATCGCTGATGAATTCTTTTGGTGGCAAGTTCGAAAATGGAACACCCATCCTGGCCGTCGAGCTTATGGTTGGGGACCTCTCTCCGAAGTCGTGATAGCCGACGAAGGTTGTGAGCAAACAATTCTACTAGAGCGAACCTTTCACGACATTGAGTTGCACACCAAAGATCTTGATGAGATCAATGACATAGAGTTTGTCACGGCTCATTTGGTCAATTTCAACGACGACGGTAATTCCGCATATGATGACAACGTGACGGAAGGTCGCGCCTACTTAATCCCTGATTGGAGAATTCTTAGAGAAGAAATTGTTCCCTTCTTCGCCGAACGCCTCAAAGTTCAGCAGCGCGAAGCGGGGGTCCGCCATGACCTCATCGACGCGGTGTTTGCACTGGGCGGAGAGGATGATCTTGTTCGCCTGCTCGCCCGAGTGAGGGCATTGCAGGCGTTCGTGGAGACGAAGGCGGGGAAAGACCTCCTGGCTGGCTACAAGCGGGCGGCGAATATTTTGAAGAAGGAAAGTTGGGACGTGGAGGCAGGGTCGCAATCGGGAGTCCTTTCCGATGAAGCGGCCCTGATGGCCGCGCTTGATGAGGCCGAACCTAAGGCCGAGGCGGCGATCGTCGCGGAGGATTTCGCCGCCGCGATGTCCGCGCTGGCGTCACTGCGCGCGCCGATCGACGCGTTTTTCGAGACCGTGACGGTCAATGATTCTGACCAGGGCATCCGCGCTCGCCGCCTAAACCTGCTCGCGCGATTCCGCGACGCGGTGCATCGCGTCGCGGATTTTTCGAAGATCGAGGGCTAGTTCCTACTGTTTGCGGTCGTCGATGCCGTCGCCGTCGCGGTCCACGGGCGTCTCACGGCTGTCGGCCACGCCGTCGCCATCGCGATCCCGGCCGAGCAGACGGTCGACGAAACCGACCGGCTTCTCGTCACGCGTGACGACGCCGTCGTTGTTGGTGTCGCGGACGTCGGTTACCACTGGCGCGGTCGCTGCTGCGGCGACCGGGATAGTCGCCGCGCGTTCCTTGGCCAGCGCACGCTCGCGATCGCGGTCCGCCGCCGTGCGCAGGCTGTCTTGTTCGCGCCATTCCCGCTCGCGCGCTGTGTGAGTCTTCTCCAGCTCGACGCGGCGATCGACCTCGGCGTTGTAACGCGTCTTCCACCGCCTCCCGCCGCCCGAGAACAGGAAACCGCCAACGAGCAGTCCGAGGACGAAGACGAGCAGAACGATGATCCACTGGTCGGTGGTGAAGGCAAGCATGACGGTTCCCCTGTTGGCGTTGTCACCGGTTCAACCGCCAGCGCCGCCTTTCCGTTCCCGAAACGACAATCGCCGCCGCCCCTGAAGGAACGGCGGCGACGGCCCCCCGGTCTAGGAAGCGGCTAGTGTTTGAACAGGTTGTCGGACAGCGAGCAGGACGCCGGCCCGAGGATGACGATGAACAACACCGGCAGGATGAACAGGATCAGCGGCACGGTCATGATCGCCGGCAGGCGGGCCGCTTTTTCCTCGGCACGCATCATCCGCTCGTTGCGGAATTCGGCCGACAGCACGCGCAGCGCCGAGGCCAGCGGGGTACCGTATTTCTCGGTCTGGATCATGGTCGTGACGACGCCGCGGATGGCCTCGAGGTCGATGCGCATGGACAGGTTTTCGAACGCGTTGCGGCGTTCGTTCAAAAAGCCGAGCTCGATCGCCGTCAGGCCGAATTCGTCGCCCAACTCGGGATAAGCCTTGCCGAGTTCTTTGGCGACGCGGTTGAAGGCGGCGTCGACAGTAAGACCCGCCTCGGCGCAGATCACTAGCAGGTCTAGTGCGTCGGGTAGGCCCTTGCGGACCGCATGGCTGCGCTTCTTGACCTTGTTCGACAGCCACAGGTCGGGCGATTTGTAGCTCAGTACCAGCGTGCCGGCGACGAAGGCGTATTTCTTGAACGCCGACCAGTCGGGGAAATAGTCGATCCAGTAGATGAGAACGACCGCGAGCAAGCCGAGAACCACCGGCATGACGAAGCGGGCGAAGATGATGAAGAAGGCCAGGTCCTTGGTGCGGATCCCAGCTTGCATCAGGCGAATCTGGGTCTTCTTGATCTGGTCGTCCTGCAGCATCTTGAAGCTGCCAAGGATGCCGCGAACCCGGTCGGCCGCCGCGTTGCGGTTGGTCAGGCTCTTGCGCTTGTTGGTCGATGCGACGATGCCCGCCTTTAGCTGTTCGCGACGTTCGTTCAGCGCCTTGACGCGGCGCGCCATCGGATCCTTGACCGTGGTCGCCGCGTAAAGCGCGACGAGCACGGCAAACGCGGCCACCGCGCTGAGCAGGGTGGCGACCCAGATGACGTCGACGCCGAGAAGAGTGGGATGTCCGGTCATGCTGCGTCCCTAAATCTCAAAGTTGACCATCTTGGCCATGACGAACACGCCGATGCTCATCCAGCACAGGCCGCCAAGGCCGGCGATGATCAGGCGCGGATCGACGAAGAAGCCGCTCATGTAGTGCGGGTTGACGAACCAGACGAGCGTGAAGACGATGAACGGCAGCGATCCGACGATGTATGCCGAGGCCTTCGATTCCGAGCTCATCGCGCGGATCTTGAGCTTCATCTGCCCGCGCTTGCGCAACACGTCGGCGAGGTTGGACAGCGTCTCCGCGAGGTTACCGCCGGTCTCGCGCTGGATCGCCAGGGTGATGACGAAGAACTGGAACTCGGCGGTGCCGAGCCTATCGGCGGTGTCCTGAAGCGCGGCTTCCATCGTCCGGCCGATCTTCATCTTGTCGCTGACGGCGCGAAACTCGATGCCGACCGGCCCGCCGATTTCAGTCGCGACGATGCCCAGCGTCTCGGTGATCGGCAGGCCCGAGCGCAGGCCGCGGACCATCAATTCGAGGGCGTCGGGAAAATTGCTATTGAACTTGTTCAGCCGGCGCTTGATCAGATAGCCGATCACGAAATGCGGGATCGCGATGCCAGCGAACAAGCCGGCAAAGAAGGCCAGCAAAAACGGTGCGCCCTTGATCATCAGCAGCGCGGCGATGAACAGCAGGATGCCGCTGGAAACCATCGCATAGCGGCCGAGGCTGATCTGCTTACCGGTCTGCTCCAGCCGCCGGCGCATCAGCGCGGGCTTGGGGATCAGGGTCGAGAAAAGGCTTTCGACGCGGTTCTGGCGCGCCGCCATCAGCTTGCGGATCTGCGCTTGTGCGTTGGCCGCCAGGACGCCGTCGGCGTGACGTTCCTTGAGCAATTCCATGCGGCGCTTGACCGACTTGCGTGCGTTGGGCCCGCCGAGCGCCTTGGCCCCAAGCAACAGCACGCCGAGGACGCCGACCGCAATTATGATGATGTAGACCATGCGTCCGTCCATCCTGTTCGTGCTTGGCGCGACGGCGAGGGCCGGCGCGCGGGCGATATCAACTAGGCGGCCTTGTCTTTCGGCTTGGCCAGCATCGACTTCAGATTATCGACCAGGCTCTTGCCGCTTGGAGCCTTCGGGTCGGCGCTGGCGCCTTCCTCGCTGGCATGGTTGAGGACCATGTTCGACAACTGGGTGTAGGGCGCCGCCATCTTGCCCGTGGCGATTTCGGCCATCGGCTTGCCGAGCTTGGCCGCTTGCGCCGCGACCTTGCGGTCGTCGGGGAAGCTGATGTCGACGGGCCGCTC
>NZ_JACDDV010000054.1 GCF_013816785.1 Sphingomonas sp.
TCGTGGTGGCCGGCGGACTACGGGCATTATGGCCCCTTCTTCATTCGCATGGCGTGGCACGCTGCCGGGACATATCGCACCGCCGATGGTCGAGGCGGCGCGAGCAGCGGGCAGCAACGCTTCGCCCCCCTCAACAGCTGGCCCGACAATGGCAACCTCGACAAAGCGCGCCGCCTGCTTTGGCCGATCAAGCAAAAATACGGCAAGAATATCAGCTGGGCGGATCTGTTCATCCTAGCTGGCAATGTCGCGATCGAATCGATGGGCGGACCGGTGTTCGGCTTCGGCGGCGGCCGCAAGGACGTGTTCGAGGCCGAGCGCGACATTTATTGGGGCGCCGAGGAGAAATGGGTCGAGGGCGCCGAAACGCGAATTCAGCCCGACCGCGAACTTGAGCTCGAACACCCGCTGGCGGCGATCCAGATGGGCCTGATCTACGTCAATCCCGAGGGCCCGGGCGGCGTTCCCGATCCGCTTGGCTCGGCGCGCGACATCAAGATCACGTTCGAGCGGATGGCGATGAACCATGAGGAGACCGTTGCGCTGACCGCTGGCGGCCATACGTTTGGCAAGTGCCACGGCGCCGGTGACTCGACCCTGGTTGGCGCCTCCCCGGAGGAAGCGGACATCGCGCTTCAAGGTCTGGGCTGGACCAGCGGCCACGAGACCGGGATGGGTGAGCACACCATCACCAGCGGCCTGGAAGGAGCCTGGGTCAACACACCTACCGAGTGGTCCGCGAATTACTTCCGTCTGCTGCTCGACTATGAATATGAATTGGTCCGCTCGCCCGCCGGCGCGCAGCAGTGGCAGCCGATTAACCAAAAGCCGGAAGACATGGCCCCGGCCGCGCACGACCCATCGAAGCGGGTGCCGACAATGATGACGACCGCGGACATGGCGCTCAAGGTGGATCCGGAATTTCGCAAGATTTCGGAGAAATTTCGCGCTGACCATGAAGCGTTCAAGGACGCCTTTGCCCGTGCCTGGTTCAAGCTCACCCACCGCGACATGGGGCCGAAGGGCCGCTATCTCGGCCCCGAAGTGCCTGCTGAGGACCTGATCTGGCAAGACCCGATCCCCGCCGGGACAAAGCCGTCGGATGGCGACGTGTCGGCGTTTAAGGCGTCGATCCTCGCCGCCGGATTCAGCGTCGGCCAGCTGGTTAAAACTGCCTGGGCCTCGGCCTCGACCTTCCGCCGCTCCGACCGTCGCGGCGGCGCGAATGGCGCGCGCATCCGCCTCGCTCCGCAAAAGGACTGGAAGGTCAACGAGCCCGAAGAACTATCGCGGGTCCTAGGCAAGATCGACGAGCTGCGCGGCAATCTGTCGATCGCCGACGCCATCGTGCTGGCCGGCACCGCCGCGGTCGAGAAGGCGGCAAAGGACGCCGGTTACGCGGTCGAGGTACCCTTTACCGGCGGCCGCGGCGACGCGGCGCAGGACTGGACCGACGCCGACAGCTTCGATCCGATGGAGCCCAAGGCGGACGGGTTCCGCAACTACCTCGAGACCAAGCATAGCGTGAAAACCGAGGAGTTGCTGCTCGACCGCGCCTCGTTGCTCGGATTGTCGGTGCCGGAGTTGACGGTGCTGCTTGGTGGCCTGCGCGTGCTGGGCGCCAATCATGGCGGCAGCAAGAACGGCGTACTCACCAACCGCATCGGTCAACTGACCAATGATTTCTTCGTCAACCTGCTCGACAACGACACCTTCTGGGAAGTGGTCGACACCAGCGGTGACGAGGAGTTCGTCGGCTCCGATCGCGGTGGCAGGCAGCAGAAGTGGCATGCCACCCGAACCGATCTGATTTTCGGATCGAACAGCCAGTTGCGCGCGACCGCCGAAGTCTTTGCCGAGAAGGGCAATGAAGAGAAATTCGTGCGCGACTTCGTCAAGGTTTGGACCAAGGTGATGAACGCCGACCTCGACGATCTCAATTAGGCCTAGGCGACCTCAGTGGCGGAAGTGAGCTGCGCGCGATCTCGCGCAGCGCATCGGCAAGCAGCCGGAACTCGTCTTCGCGCGGGCTCGACCGGCGCCACACCAGCGCGATCTGGCGCTGGTGGTGATCGGCCACGAGCGCGCGCGCCGCGATGTTCGTATGGTCGAGGATTCCAGCCTCGATCGCCATCGCCGGCACGAAGGTCACACCCAGGCCGTTGTCGACCATCTGCACCAGCGTGTGCAGCGATGTGCCCAGCATCGTCGCTCCGGCGCGAAGCTCGGGCCGGTTGCAAGCCGACAGTGCATGGTCCTTCAGGCAATGGCCGTCCTCCAGCAGGAGTAGGCGGTTTTCGTCGATAGCACTGGCATCGACCGTGTTGCCGGGCGGTGCTTCGTTGGCCGGAAAGGCAACGAACAGCGCATCATCGAGCAATTCGAAAATCTCGACATCGCCGCACGCGTACGGCATCGCCAGCAACACGCAATCGAGTTGGCCGCGATGGAGCGCATCGCACGCCGCCTGGCTCGGTTCTTCACGAAGGTACAGCTTAAGGTCGGGCCACTGCGCCCGAAGCTTCGGCAGCATCGCGGGCAGCAGAAAGGGGGCGATGGTCGGGATGACGCCCATTCTTAACTCGCCGGTCAGCGGCTGCCCCTCGGCACGCGCCATGTCTGCCAGTTCCTCGGATTCGCGCAGCACGCGGTGCGCCTTTTCGGCAATGCGGATGCCGAGCGGCGTGAAACGGACGACGCGGCGGGTGCGCTCGACCAGCGTGACGCCGACCAAAGTTTCGAGCTCGCGCAAGCCCGCCGACAGGGTCGATTGAGTGACGAAGCAGCTTTCCGCAGCCCTGCCGAAATGACCGTGCTGGCGAAGCGCGACGAGGTACTGCAATTGCTTAAGGGTTGGCAGATGGGCAATCATTGGCGAGTCCGATTAATATAACCGATATAATCGCCAATTACGATTAATCCAAGTCGGCGGGAAATCAGCCGAGCAGACGGTATAGGCCATAGCCACTGGTCAACGTCACGAGCGCGCCGACAAAAGTCAGCAGCCTGTCGGGGTTGACCCGCTTGGCAATGCTGGCGCCGAACGGAGCAGCGAGAACCCCGCCAATCAACAGCCCCGCCGTGGCCTTGAGCAACAGCGCGCGGTCTTCGGCGTTGCCGATGAAGGTCAGGGTGGCGAGAAAGGTCGCCGAAATAGTAATGGTCACGAAGAATTCGGCTGTATTGACGGTGCCAATCGTCTTGCGGGGGTTGCTGCCCTGAACCAACAGGTTGGTGGTGACGATCGCACCCCAGCCACCGCCGCCGGCCGCGTCGAGGAACCCACCAGCCAGCCCCAGCGGCTCAACAATCCTGGGCTGCCGCTCTGTATGACGATGCATTACACCGCGGTAGAAGAGGTAAAGGCCAAGGCCGGTGAGATAGGCCAGGACAAAGGGCTTGGCATCGTCTGCCTTGATCTGGGTCAGGACATACGCCCCCAGCACGCCGCCGATAACGCCAGGGATGACGATCCGGACAAACAAGCGCCAGTCGACATTGCGATGCGCGATATGGCTGATCCCTGAAACCGCCGTGGTAAAGGTTTCGGCGGTGTGCACGCCGGCCGAAGCCGCCGCGGGCGGCACCCCCATGATGATCAGCAGCGTGCTCGAAATCTGGCCGAACGCCATGCCCAGCGCGCCGTCGACCAATTGCGCCGCAAAGCCTATCAGCATGAACGGGACGAGGGCGGACGGATCGGCCAGAAGGTCGGCGAAAATGCGCTTATCTCCACCCTGTTATTCTCGACTGCTTGCCGCAGATGCTGCGATGCGGCAAGCCGGTCCGACGCGGTTACGGGTCCATTCGGCTTTTCATTGCGGACGCAAACCCTTAAATTGAGCGCGAACGATCGAAGGGACGCACTGGCTTGGCATCGACATTCATCGCCTATCTCGATTCGGTGAAGACGCGCGATCCGGCGGCGCGGTCGCGCTGGGAAGTGCTGCTCTATCCCGGCGTGTGGGCGTTGGCCTTCCACCGCGTCGCCCACTGGCTTTATGGAGGCGAGCTGTTCTTCCTTGCCCGCTTCGTCAATCACACGGCGCGGCTGCTGACCGCGATCGACATTCATCCCGGCGCGAAAATCGGCGCCAATTTCTTCATCGACCACGGCTTCACCGTCATCGGCGAAACGGCCGAGATCGGCAACGATGTCACCATCTACCAGAATGTGACATTGGGCGGGACCAACCCGTCGACCGGCATAGGTGGGAAGCGTCACCCAACGCTGAGGTCGGGGGTCGTCATCGGATCAGGGGCGCAGGTGCTAGGGCCGATCGAGGTAGGCGAGGGCGCTCGGGTCGGCGCCAATGCGGTCGTGACCCATGATGTCGATCCGGGATCGACCGTGGTTGGCATTCCAGCCAAGGCGGTAGCGGCGGAGGCGGTCCATTACAGCCCGGGCTTTATTCCGTACGGCACGCCATGCGGCGAAGATTGCGATCCGGCGCTGATGCGGGTGATCGAGCTCGAGGCCGCGCTTGCCGCGCTCCGCGACGAGGTCGCGATGATCAGGGCGGAGCAGCTTCCGGCGCCCAAGGCCAAAAGCGCTTGAGTGTCGTAACCCCGTTCCCGCACCCGCGGGATCGTCAGGTCATCGCCGCGTTCGACCGTCTCGAGCTGCAGCGCATTCTTGACCTTTATGGCCGGATGGTCGCGGCCGGCCACTGGCGGGACTATGGCCTGTCGTTCGGCCCGGAGGTGGCGACCTTTGTCGCCTTCCGCCGCGCGGCCGAGCGTCCCGAGGTGCGGATCGAGAAACGTCCCCGGCTTCGGTTGAAGCAGGGGCCGTTTGCTTTGGTTGGCGAGCATGGTGCGGTGCTCAAGAGGGGGCATGACCTACCAGGCGTGCTGGCCCCGATCGAGCGCCGGCTTCTGAGGCTGGTTGAGCAATAGCGAGCGACCGACCGACCAGCGGGAGCGGTCGGTCTGGCTGCGGCGCACGTGTATTATTTTGTCAATTCAGGAGAAGGGTGGCCGGCGCCGGGTCACGGGGGGGTGGACCGGCGCCGGCCGAACTGATTCGCTAATAATTAGCGGCAGCGCGTCCTGCGGCTGCGCTCGACCGAGCGACCGATGACGGCACCCGCAGCGGCACCGAGGATGGTGCCGGTGGCGCGTGAGCCATGGGAGTCAATCGCCCGACCGACCAGCGCTCCGCCGGCGGCGCCGACGATCAGCCCGGTGGTGCCGTTTGAGCGGCGGCAGCGCACGCGACCATTGGAATCGCGCCAGGTGCGCCCCTGGTAATAGCCATTGTCCTGCGCCAGCGCGACGCTGGGCATCACGGGAACAGTGAGGGAAGCGGCGGTTAACGCCAGCATCAGCTTCCGCATAAAATTACTCCTTGTTGTTGGTTGTCCTAATGCAACGCGACGACCTTGCGCGCAGTTGCATGAACCTTAAACAACATGCCAAGCGAATTAACCTCGCCTTGCCCCATTAACGACGAACGGAAGACGCGGACCGGCGGAAAGCATGGGTTTTTGGCCAATTTTACACGTGGGCTGATTGAAAGCCGACGGGTCGATGAAGGCGAAAAGGGGATGCGACTGCGGCGCGGTCCAATGAGGTGTCTTCGCGGAGCGCCCGCCTCGAAACGGTGACAATTTAGCCCGCTGTTCTTGCCTGCGTCGTGCGAGCGCCTTAGGCCCCGCCGCCGACGTAGTGAGAGACAGAACATGAAGCTATCGCAATTCAAGGTGCTTAGTTTCGATTGTTACGGCACGCTGATCGACTGGGAAACGGGGCTTAGCAGAGCGTTGCGTCCGCTGCTTCGCCGAAGCGGCTCTGACATTTCCGATTCTGACCTGCTTGAGGCCTACGGTCCGATCGAGCATGAGATGGAAAAGACAAACCCGGGCCTGCGCTATTCCGAGCTGCTAATAAAGGTTCATGCCCGCTTGGCTCAGCATCTCGGCGCCGGAGATGACGCGGCGGAAGCCCAGGCATTCAGCCGATCGGTTGGCGACTGGCCAGCGTTTCCCGATGCATTGGAGGCGTTGCGCTATCTGAAACAACATTTTCGCCTGGTGATCCTGTCGAACGTCGATCGGGCAAGCTTTGCCGGCAGCAATGAGCGGCTTGGCGTTGAGTTTGATCATGTATTCACCGCCGAAGAGATTGGTTCGTACAAACCGTCGTTGCGAAATTTCGAGTTCATGTTGGAGCGGCTTGGTGGCGCGGGCATTGCCAAGAGCGACCTGCTGCACGTCGCCCAGAGTCTGTTCCATGACCATGTCCCCGCGAATCAACTCGAGATCGCGTCGGCGTGGATTGACCGGCGGCATGGAAAGAGCGGTTCGGGCGCGACGCCGGTTGCGGAACAGAGGCCGCGCTATGACTTCCGCTTCACCTCGCTGGCCGAACTGGCGGCCGCTCACCAGGCGGAGCAGAGCTAGCTTCTCGACTGTGCCAAGCCCGGCCGCTATCGCCGCCTGATGCATCAAGCGCTCCGCCTCCGTCTCGATACCGCGGCGCTCATTTCCAACTGGCGCTGGCTGCAACAGGCCGCTGGCGTCACTGCTGGAGCGGCGGTCAAGGCGGACGGTTATGGCCTCGGCGCGCGCGACGTGGCGCGGCTGCTGGGCGAGGCCGGGTGCCGCGATTTCTTCGTGTCGAGCTGGGCCGAGGCGGAGGCATTGGGGCCGCTGCCTCGCGGCGCCGCGCTGAGCGTGCTGCACGGCGTCGGGCCGGGGGACCTTGAAGCGGCGCTGGTAAATAGTGCGCGGCCGATACTCAGCACGCCGACACAGGTCGCGCGCTGGAAGGAGGCGGCGCCGGGGCGCCCGTGCGACGTGATGGTCGACACCGGGATGAACCGCCTTGGCGTGCGTGCCGACGAGCTCCATTTGCTCGGCGGCCTCCAAATCGAGACGCTGATGAGCCACCTCGCATGCGCAGACGAAGACAGCGCGATGAACAACGTGCAGCGCGACCGCTTCGCGGCCGTGGCAGCGGCGGTTGATGCCAAGCGCTACAGCCTGGCAAATAGCGCAGGCACCTGCCTTGGCCGTGAGTTTGCGTTCGACCTCGTCCGGCCCGGCCTCGCGTTGTACGGCGGCGTGCCACGCGAAGAGGCCGAGGGTCACATCGCCCAGGTCGCCTTCCCCGAAGCCGAGGTGCTGCAGCGCCGGACGATCAAGGCGGGCGAGAGCTGTGGCTATGGCGCGACTTGGCGCGCGGCGAACGACATCGAGGCGGCGATCGTCAATATCGGTTACGCCGACGGCTATCTGCGCTGCTTCGCCGGCAGAGGGGCGGCGAGCGTCGGTGACAAAGCGTTGCCGTTGATCGGGCGCGTATCGATGGACCTGGTCGCTCTCGACGCGTCGGCGGCGCCGGAACTGGCCGAGGGAGAATGGGTTACGATGGACTATGCGCTGCCCGAGGCGGCCGAGGCGTCCGGGCTGGCGCAATATGAGCTGCTGACCGGCCTTAGCCAGCGATTCGAGCGGATTTGGGTTTAGGCGCCGGGGTCTTTGGCTCAAAGGCGCACAGATCGACTACCGGACATCGCCAGCATTCGGGCGTTCGCGCCTTGCAGGTGTAACGGCCGTGCAAGATCAGCCAATGGTGAGCGTTGGTGAGAAACGGTTCAGGCGTGACCTTTTCTAACTTCAACTCGACCGCCAGCGGGGTTTTGCCCTTCGCCAGGCCGGTGCGATTGGCGACGCGGAAGATGTGGGTGTCGACGGCGATCGTCGGCTGGCCAAAGGCGACGTTGAGCACGACATTGGCGGTCTTTCGGCCGACCCCCGGCAGCGTTTCAAGCGCGGTGCGATCGGTCGGTACCTCGCCGCCATGATAGTCGACCAGAATGCGCGCGGCGGCGATCATGTTCTTCGCCTTGGTGTTGAACAGTCCAATGCTCTTGATTCGGTCGCGCAGCGCCTCCTCGCCAAAGTCGAGCATCTGTTGCGGCGTGGTCACTTGGGCGAACAATCGACGCGTCGCCTTGTTGACCCCGACATCGGTTGCCTGCGCCGACAATGCGACGGCGACCAGCAGGGTGTAGGGATTGACATACTCCAGCTCGGTCCGGGGCGACGGGTCAGCCTCGGCAAGGCGCCGGTAGAATTCGAACGCGTCAGCCTTCTTCACAACGAATCGATGACGTCGCGCATCGTGTAAAGGCCCGCCGGTCGGCCATGGAGGAAGCGCGCTGCGGTGAGCGCACCGCGGGCGAATATCGCGCGATCTTCGGCGCGGTGAGACAAGACCAGCCGCTCGCCCGGACCAAGGAACATCACGTCATGGTCGCCCGCCAAAGTCCCGCCGCGGATTGATGAATAGCCGATCGCGCCCGTGGCGCGCTGCAGGCCGGCGCCCGACCGGCCACGCTCCTCGTCGCTGGCCCCGCTGCGCCCGCGGCTCGCGGCTTGCCCTAGATAAAGGGCAGTGCCGGACGGCGCGTCGGCCTTGCCCCGATGATGGGCCTCGACGATCTCGATGTCCCATTCCGGGCCGAGCAACCGCGCCGTGCGCTCGACCGAGTCGGCGAGCAGGGCGATGCCGAGCGAAGTATTGGCGGCGCGCAGCACCGCGACGTGGGTCGCGGCGTCGGCGATGCGGCGCTCGGCAAAATCGTCGAGCCCGGTGGTGCCGACGAGGATCGGGATGGCGGCTGAAACCGCTCGGTCGAGGCTTGCCGCCAGAGCCGCGGGTGACGAGAAATCGATCAGGACGTCGCCACGATCGGGATCGATGGCGAAGCCTGAAACAGCCGAAACAGCCTCGGCGATGGCGATGCCCATGCGACCCTTCGGCGCGAACAGGGTCAGGCGGAGCGGTTGCTTGGGATCGCGCATCGGCACCTCATGGCGAAACCCCGGGGCGCGCGCAACGGCGCGGCCCCGAAGCTGAGGTCATCAGTGCTTGAAAACCAATTCTTGGAGAAGCGATGATCCGCCGAGATGACGGAATTTCGCTCGGACGCCGCTTTGCGCATCCTGCTGCCGGCTGTCGCTGGCAAGATAGGCGTTGAGCTCCTTTTCCCGAGACTCGTCTTCTACAGGCGTCGTCACGTGATCGGTGATCGTGACTAGGAAAAGATCCGGCTCGTTGGCACGTTTGTTGACGTTGGACAGAATGTAGTAGTTCTTGATCCAACCCTTCGACTTGCTGAATTGTTGAATCTTGCGGTACTGGCTGGCAAGAAAATCGGCATAGTCGCCGAAATGGCCGTCATCGATGGTGATTTCGGTTACGTTCCAGAAATTGCCGCCCTTTAGCGGAATATCCTGTGCGAACACCGGAGTTGCCCACAGAAGGCCCGCCGCGCCAAAGGCGGCCAGAAGTTTTCCACGCATATGATGCTATCCTTTTTCCCGCGGCCAGGCCCATCCCCGAAGTCCGCCCAGGACAGCGTCGCCAAATCCCGCGCACGCTCACTGGCGGCGCCGCCCCGGGCGGCATTAACCACAGTTCCGCGAGTCGCTCCTAACGCAAATTAAACAAGCGGGTTGACGGTGTCCCCTGGGAAGGAAGCGGGTGGCGATGTCGCGGGCCAGCCGCGCCGGGCGGCGGGTGACGGCATCGAGGCAGCACCATTGGCTGGTAACCTCGGCGACAACCTCTTCGCCGCGTTTGATGATTGTCGTGAAGAAGGCCTTGGCGCCCTGCATCCGCTCGGCGACGACAGCGGCCACTACCAAATCGTCGAGGAAGGCAGGGCGGCGATATTTGATCTCGTGGCTGAGGGCGACCCACAGATGCCGCGCGACCGCATCAGCCGGCGCGACCATCTGCCAATAGGAGATCACCGCCTCCTGCACCCATTTCAGATACACGCTGTTGTTGACATGACCCATATGGTCGATGTCGGTGGGCAAGATGCCGATTGGGTGTTGATAGGCGGTAAAACTCATGGCAGCGGGCTGCCCCTTGCTGACATGAATGTCAATAGAGAGCCAAGGCAATCGCTCGTGGCTAGCGGCCGAATGCTTCTATCCCCGCTTCAGGCGCTCGATCAACCCGGTCGCCGCCGCCGGATTGCGAACCTTCGCCCCGCTGATGAAGAAAACATAGGTGTCGCCGCGCGACGCCCAGATCTTGGCGCGGTCGGCCCAATCCTTGAGCGACGCCTCGTCGTAGCCGGTCGGGCAGGTTTCTATGCTTCGCTGCAGCCGGGAGTAGGTGAAGTCGGCGGTCGGCTCTTCGATCTCGGGAAACTCATCGCTGTCGGCAAAGACGATCGCCGCGTTGGCCGCTTTGGCGAGCGATAAGAAGGCCGGATCGCGAAAGCTGTCGTGGCGGACCTCCAGCGCATGGCGGAGACGAAGACCATCCTGTTTTTCGGGCAGGAGCTTGAGGAAGGCGGCGAAGTCGTCGGCATTGAATTTCTTGGTCGCCATGAATTGCCACAGGATCGGGCCGAGCCGGTCGCCAAGCTCAGTGATACCCTGATTGAGGAAACGCCCGATCGATTCCGCGCCCTCGGCGAGGATTTTGCGGTTGGTTGCATATCGTGACGCCTTGACGCTGAACTGGAAGCCGTCAGGGACCGCCTCGGCCCATTTGGCGAAGGTCGCGGGTTTCTGGCTGCCATAATAAGTGGCGTTGATCTCGATCGCGGTCAGCCGTTCGGCGGCCCAAGCAAGTTGCTTCGTTTTGGCGAGCCCGTCAGGATAGAAGGTGCCGCGCCACGGATCATAGTCCCAGCCGCCTATGCCGACGCGAATATTGCCCTTGGTCATCGGCTCCCTATAGCGGCGCGATGCACGAAATCGACAACATCGTCATCCTGACCGGTGCGGGGATCAGCGCCGAAAGCGGCCTCAACACCTTTCGCGCCGCCGACGGGCTGTGGGAAGGCCACCGGGTCGAGGATGTCGCGACGCCCGAGGCGTTTTTGCGTGATCCGGACCTGGTCCATGAATTTTACGATGTGCGACGGAAGCGGCTGGGCGAGGTCGAACCCAATGCAGCTCACGTCGCCTTGGCACGGCTCGACGCCGAATGGCCGGGCGAATTGCTGATCGTGACACAGAACGTTGATGACTTGCACGAGCGGGCAGGGGCGAAGCGACTGCTCCACATGCACGGCGAGCTCCTTCAAGGCTGGTGTCTCCGCTGCGACGAGCGCTTCGGATGGGCCGGGGCATTGGGAGAAGGCGCGGCCTGTCCGAGATGCCAGACGCACGGCATGGTCCGCCCTGACATCGTCTGGTTCGGAGAGATGCCTTACGGGATGGAGCGAATTGAGGCGGCGCTGCTGGAGGCCGACCTGTTCGTCTCCATCGGCACCTCGGGCGCGGTTTATCCTGCCGCCGGCTTCGTCCAAACCGCAAAATATCGCGCGGCGAGGACGCTGGAGATCAACCTCGAGCCAAGCCAGGGAAGCATCTTTTTCGACGAGCGGCGCTTTGGCTTGGCGAGCGCCGAAGTGCCGAGGTGGGTAGACGAGACCTTATTTTAGTCCGCCCACTCCAAGCCGATTTCCTTGTAAAGCCCACGATCCTCGTCCCAGCGCGGATTGACCTTGACGTGCAAAAACAGGTGGACCTTGCGGCCTAAATGCTCGCCGATCGCCTCGCGCGCGGCTGAGCCGATCGCCTTGAGCCGCGATCCGCCCTTGCCGACGATGATCGCCTTCTGGCTTTCTCGCTCGATCAATATCTGCTGGTGAATGACCGTGGAGCCGTCCCCGCGATCCTCCCATTTTTCGGTTTCGACCGCGGCCGAATAGGGGACTTCGGCGTGAAGTTGCAGATAGATTTGCTCGCGCGTCAGCTCCGCCGCGACCATGCGATCGGTAGCGTCGGTCAACTGGTCTTCTGGGAAGTGCCACGGGCCTTCGGGCATGGCCGCAGCGAGATGCCCCTTGAGGTCGGGCACGCCGTCGCCATTGATAGAGGAGACCATGAAGATTTGTTCGGGTTTGAGCCGCTCGGCGAGGCGCGCGGCGAGGACCAGCAAATCCTCCTTCTTGGCGATGTCGACCTTGTTGAGGACGAGAATTTTGGGTTCCGACCGCGCCTCGACCCCTTCCAGCAACTGCTCCACACGCGCGCCAACCTTGGCGGCGGCGTCGATCACCAGCACCACCCGATCGGCATCGTCGGCGCCTTCCCAAGCGGCCTTGACCATCGCCCGGTCGAGGCGGCGGTTGGGGGTGAAGATGCCTGGCGTATCGACCAGCAACATCTGCGCCTCGCCTTCGATGGCGATGCCCATCAGGCGGGCGCGGGTGGTCTGTGCTTTGGGGCTGACGATCGCCACTTTCTGCCCGACGAGCGCGTTGACGAGGGTCGACTTGCCCGCGTTGGGCGCACCGAGCACGGTGACCAGGCCGCAGTGTTGCGTCATGAGCCCTCCCCCTCGATGGGGGAGGGTTGGGTGGAGGCCGCCTCGACTTTTCCGGAAAAATCACCCCACCCCAACCCCTCCCCATCGAGGGGAGGGGCTTCGCGAATTGCTCTCTGAATCACTTCAGCTTCTCCACAAGCGCGGCAGCGGCAGCGGTTTCGGCTTCCTGCTTGGAATCGCCCTCGGCCTCGGCTTCGCCATGACGAGGCAGGCTGACCTTGACCCGGAAACGCGGTGCGTGGTGCGGTCCGAAGCGCGTGACCAGCTCGTACAGCGGCACGCCGAGCTTCTTTTCGGCCGCCCGTTCCTGCAGGTCCGATTTGGGGTGGACCGGCGCGCGCAACTGGCCGTCGAGGAACGGCGACCAGTGGCTCCTGACGAAGGCATCGGCGCATTCCAGTCCGCCTTCGAGAAAGATCGCCCCGAGCAGCGCCTCGACCACGTCGCCAACGACATTGTCGCTCAAATTGGCCTGATCCTCGCGCGCCTGCTTGCCGAGGCGGATGTGACGCGGCAGGTCGATCGCGCGCCCGACCTCGGCGCAGGTCTCGCGCGCTACCAGCGCGTTATAGCGGCGGCTCATCTTGCCTTCGGGTTCGGTTGGGAAGCGCTCATAGAGCCAGTTGGCGACGACCAGGCCAAGTACCCGGTCGCCAAGGAATTCCAGTCGTTCATAAGTCTCGCCGCCATGGCTGCCGTGAGTCAGAGCGCGCTGGAACAGTTTGGAATCCTTGGGCGGTAGGGTGAGCGCTTCGGCGATGAAGGGCGGCAGGTCGATCATGGATGATAATCGGTGCCGAGGCGGGGCGTGCGCAACGCGGTAAACCAGCTGACCGGGTTGACCCAGCTGGCGCTGCCGTCGGTCGACCAGAAGGCCAGTTCGGCGCGCCCGACGACATGGTCGATCGGCACGAAGCCCATGCCGCCGGCCTCAACCGGATAGCGGCTGTCCAAACTGTCGTCGCGATTGTCGCCCATCAGGAACAGCCGGCCCTGCGGCACGACGACGGGGCCAAAATTGTCAGCGAAGCTGTTGTCGACTTGGTCGAGCACGACGTAGGGGCGGCCGCCGGGCAAGGTTTCGCGATAGGCCGGAAACAGGCAGCTTTGCGCACCGTCGAGCCTGCTTCGGATTTGAGCAACCGCCGGCGGGACGACGCGGCATGGGCTATTGGGCGAAACGGACATGGCGAAATCTTCGATCCGTCCGCGCGGCACCGGCTTGCCGTTGAGGATGACGTGCCCGGCGTCGACGGCGATCAGGTCGCCGGGCAGGCCGATCACCCGCTTGACCACATCAGCGCCCTCGGGGCCGACGAACACTACCACGTCACCGCGGTTCGGGGTCGACCCCAAAATGCGCCCGTTGAACGCGGGAACATGGAAAGGGAAGCTGGCGCTCGAATAGCCGTATGGCCATTTGGAAACAAACAGATAGTCGCCGATCATCATCGTCGGCAGCATCGATCCCGACGGGATGCTGAACGGGGCGACGATCAGGCTGCGGAGAATCCAAGCGGCGACCGCCAGATACAGTAGCGACTTCAGGAACCCGCCGGGCGTTTCCTTGACCTTTTCCGAAGCGGGCGCGCTGTAACGGTGGCGGGCGAAAGGGAAGGGAAGGGCCATGCCGCGCGCTTCTTGTGTCTGCGCGCGTCGAGGTCAAGCGGGGATGGCAATGACGCGCGTGGCGACTATGAGGCTGCCCATGGCGAATCTGGACCGCGACGCCGCTTGGGCGGCAATTGAAACACATCGCCCGGCGCGGCTGACCGAATTATTTTCCAGCGACGCGAGCCGCGTTGCGCTCCTGTCGCGCGACGCCGCCGGCATCCATTTCGACTGGTCGAAGACGCATCTCGACTCGGCCCTGATCGGCAAGTTCGAGGCGCTGGCGGCTGCCGCCGACTATCGGAGGCACCGCGATGCGCTGTTCACGGG
>NZ_JACDDV010000090.1 GCF_013816785.1 Sphingomonas sp.
GGCCGGCGAGCTTGAGGCCGGTCTTGATCACGAAGTCGAGGGCCTGGTTGACCGGCTTCTGCAGCTTCTCCACGATCTGGCGGATCTTCTGGCCGATGCCGCCGAGGCCGATCACGCTGGCTAGGAAACCGATGATGATCGGCACCATCTGACCCAGCACGTCGTTGATCTTGTTCACTACACCGCCGACGTTGCCGCGGACGATGTCGGCGACCGAGTCGATGACGGTGTTGACGAACTTCATGATCCGACCGGCGTTGTTGACGAAGAACATCACGACGTCGTAGATCAGCTTGCACGCCTTGATGAAAGCCGCCGCCGGGTTGAGCAGCCCGATCAGCCAGGTGATCCCGGCGGTGATGATCTTCGTGATCACGAAGTCCTTCACCTGCTCGAGGATCATCTCCTTGATGTCGCCGAGCTTCTCGATGAGCATCTGCCAGAGGCCCGCGACGCCTTGCGTGCGGATGACCTGGAAGATCTCGACGCCCTTCTCGGCGGCATCCATCGCCTTCGCACCGATCTGTTTCACGAGCCGGTTGCGGATGTTGGCCCAGGTCAGCCCGAAGATCGACGAGAGCAACTTGATGATGCCCTTGAGGTCGAACGTGTCGGGCAACTCGACTCCGCCCTCAGCCAGCGCCCCGAACAGCCAACTCATCAGGCCCTTGCGGAGGTGATCGAGGATGTTGTCCTTGAACTTGAGGATGCCGCCCTTGATGCCTTCGATCAGGTTGCCGAGGAAGCCGACCGGGTTCTTGATGATCCCGCCGACGACGTTGGCCACCCGGGCGAGCACGTTCTTGAGCATCGCGGCGAGCTCACGGATCGTGTTGATGATCGCCTTGATCGCGCCGATGGCCTTGTCGACCAGCCCCTTGTTCTCGGCCTGTAGGGCTTCGATCCGCTCGTCGAGCCCCTTGCGGGCCTCGACGTACTTGGTGGCAAGCGTGTCGACCACCGACTGTTGCTTGTCGTTGACGTCGCTCTCGAGTTGCTCGAATTTCTCGCCGATCTCCTTCGAGGCTTCGGAGCCGACCTTCTGCAGGTCGGTGGGCAGACTCTTGACGTAGCTCGCGATCTCGGCTTTCCCGGTGGCGATCCGCTGCTTCGCCGCGGTCAGGTCAGTGCTGACGATGTCCGCGACCTGCGAGATGACGCCGTCCATCTGCTTGAGATAGATCTCGCGTCCCGCCGCGTAGAACTCGTTCACCTTGTCGGGCATCCCGACCAATTTGTCCTTGGCCCAGCGCAGACCGCCTAGCCATCCGCTGTAGCGGTCCTTCTTGTACGCCGCCATCTTGGTCGCGACATAGGTCTCGAACGCCGAGCGGGCTCCGGCCTCGCCTTGCTCGAATGCCTTCTCTACCTTGGGGTCCAGGCTGTCCAGGATGTTCTTCACACCGGTCTCGGCGGCGGTGAAGATGCTCTGGATCTTCGCGGTGACCTCGGCCCGTTTTTGCTCGTCCTTGGACTTGGTCTTGCCCTTGTCCGCGACAAGTTTGGCTAGCGCGGCCCCTTTCGCGCCCTGCATGCCAGCCACGCCCGCGGTGGTCTCAGCTGCGGCCTCCGTCTTGCCTTTCTGGATGACCTCCTTCTCGTGCTCGCGAAACTCTCCCGGGGCGGCGTCGGCATGTGCGGCCGCGGCCTTCTTGTCGGCCAGCCCCTGCTCGAACGCCGGCTCGTTGGACTGCGCCAGTTGCTCCTCGCCGACCTCGGCGTCGGCCATCTCCTGGTTGGCCTCGTGCTTGCCCGCCTCGAGGTTGACCTGCTCGGCTGGGGCCGGCTTGGGTACCGCGCCCGCGGCCGGGATCGGTACGGCTTGGCCCGGCTCCTCCTGGGCCATCGGTGTGACTGGTTTCGCTACCGCCTTGGACTGGTCCGGTGCAGCCTCGGTGGCGGCCTCGATGTCCTTGGCCTGCCCCTCCTTGCCCCCGGTGACCAGGCCCTTGACCTCGCCCTTCACCTCGCCGGCCTTGCCTGACTCCTTGTATTCGTCGGCCTCCTTGAGGCTCTTCGGGGACTTTGCCTCGATGGCTGTCTTGACGGCAGCGATGAATGCCTTCTTGTCGAAGGTGCCCGCCTGCTGGGCATCCATCGTGTCGGCCTTGGCTGCTTTGGCCTGCCCGGCCAGGTCGTCGGTGGGGGCGAGCGCGGCCGCCTGGGCCTCCTTCGCCTTCGACGCTGCGGGCGGATGTGCCTTCTTGTCCTTGGCGAAGCCGGTGACCTTGCCCTTGACCTGGGCGAACGCCGGGTCGTCCTCCGGCCGAACTGCCGAGGGCGCAGCGGGCGGCTGGAGCAGTTGATCGCCGGACAGTGCAGCCGGACCCGGCGCCAGCGTGCCGCCGCCCGCGCCCCCACCTTCGGCCGGTTTCGGCGCCCCCTTTCCGCCTGCCACGGCTTTGCCACGACCGCCAGGCTTTGCGGCTCCGGCCTTTCCGAGCGGGCTGACCGCCGGCACCGGCTTGGGAGGCGGTACCGGCTTCTTCGCAGCCACTGAGCCAGGCCCGAAACCTGTCATGGTCACCGCTAGTGCGGACGGCGGTGGCTTGGGGCCTTCGAGCTCGACGGGTACGCCCGCCGCCTTCGCCGCCTTCAGTCCCGTCTCGACGATGTCGATCGCCGGCTCACCCTTGCCGATCTCCTTCAGTGCGCCGTCGATCTCGGTCACAGCCTGCTCGCCGGGTGACCTGACTTTCGCGGCCATCAGGGCGCTGACCGCTGCGTTGCCCGCGTTGCGCTGCATCGCCAGGAAGGCAAGTGGACCAACGACGCTGCGCGGGCGCTGGCCGTCGGCCCTTCGCTTGCCAGTGGTGAGG
>NZ_JACDDV010000091.1 GCF_013816785.1 Sphingomonas sp.
ACCTTACCGTCCCAAATCTTCTCCTCCGCAACAATACCATCCTCGGCGTGTGCGAGGCGATCGGCGAGGATTTCGGTTTCCACCCCAACTGGCTCCGCATCGCCCTGATCGCGCCCTTGTTCTTCCAGCCGTTGGCGACCATCGCCGCCTATCTCGGCTTAGGCGTCGTCGTTACCATCTCGCGCTTCGCCGCGCCTAACAAGACCGCCTCCGCGCCGAGTCTCGTGTCCGAAAATTGCGGCAGTTGAAACGTCAGCGATGGCGGGTCAATCGATGTCCCTCGCCGCCTAAAAAATCACGGCATGCAGCGCAAAAACTCAGCGCGGGTTCACTCCGTGCGGGGTCCATTCCGGACCGCCAACCCAAAGTACCACTCGGGTTGAGGCCGAAGTGTCCCGCTTTGGCGCGTTTCTTAACTTCGCTGACCAAAAGATGAAGGCCGTGGAAACCCTGTCTTTACGCCCTTGGGTTACAAGCCGGTCCTAGAGTTCCCGGCATGGACCAAGGCATGGGCAGGAGTAAGGCTTCGATGGCGAGCAATCAGGCAATCGACCGGCAGGCGCCCGGCGCCGCCGACGCGCAGCTAGCGCGGGTCGAGACCCAGGGGTCGGCCGGCCATCCCTATCGCCTTGCCATGCTTACCGCGAGCGGCACGACCCACGCACGCGACCTGGCCGATATGGTCCATCTGTTCTGCTCGCTCTATGGCCGGCACCCCGGATTGATCGAATTAGCCCTCAATGCTTGCCCCGCGGGGCCGGTGCGCGGCTGGCTCCGCGAGGCGTCCGACGCCTACGAGCGCGAGCGGCTCTATCTGGTCCGCCTGACCGCCGCGGTCGGGCCTTTGCCCTCGACCCCCGGTGCGGCGGAAACCGAAGCCACCCTGGTCGCGCAACGCCACGCGATCGAGACGCTGGCGAAAAGCGAGCGGTGCGGCTGCGCATTGGGCGCGGCAACCGCGCTGATGGCCGATTGGCCGGCGGTGCGCGCGTTGTTCGATCGCGCCGCTACCCGAATGGGGATGATGGTTCCGGCAATGGTCCTGCCCGACCAGGCGTCGATCGTCCGGGTGATCGGCGACGCCGCCGATGGCGTGGCGAGCGAGCGGGCCTTGGGGTTCGGCGGCGAGCAGCTGCTGCTCCAGAACCGTGGCCTGCTCGACCTGCTCGAAGCCCGCGCCGCCGCGAGGGGCGACGACTAGACCTTGATGCCGCTCCGCCGTAGGGCAGCGCGATGCGTTTCGAAGGCACTTCCGACTATGTCGCGACCGACGACCTCAAGGTTGCGGTCAATGCCGCGGTCCAGCTGCGCCGCCCCCTCCTGGTCAAAGGCGAGCCGGGCACCGGCAAGACCGTGCTGGCGCACGAAATCGCCGGTGCGCTCGGCGCCCCGCTGATCGAATGGCACATCAAGTCGACCACCCGCGCCGTCCAGGGCCTCTACGAATATGACGCGGTGGCGCGGCTTCGCGACGGCCAGCTCGGCGATTCGCGTGTCCACGAAATTTCCAACTACATCCGCAAGGGCAAGCTGTGGGAAGCGTTCACCGCGCCGGTGCTGCCGGTGCTGCTGATCGATGAGATCGACAAGGCCGACATCGAGTTTCCCAACGACCTGTTGCAAGAGCTCGACCGGATGGAGTTCCACGTTTACGAAACCGGCGAAACGGTCCGCGCGGCCGAGCGCCCGGTCGTGGTGATCACCTCGAACAACGAAAAGGAGCTACCCGACGCCTTCCTGCGCCGCTGCTTCTTCCACTACATTCGCTTCCCCGACCGCGACACCATGACCCAGATCGTCGATGTCCATTTCCCTGGCATCCAGAAGATGCTGGTCAGCCGCGCGCTCGACCTGTTCTACGAGGTGCGCGAAGTGCCCGGAATCAAGAAAAAGCCATCGACCAGCGAATTGCTCGACTGGCTGAAGTTGATCCTCCACGAGGACATGCCGCTGGAAGTTCTTCAAGACCGCGACCCGACCAAGGCGATCCCGCCGCTCCACGGCGCGCTGCTTAAGAATGAGCAGGACGTGATGTTGTTCGAGCGGCTGGCCTTCATGGCCCGGCGCAAAGTCTAACTATCGCGGTAGGCGAGTTCGACGTTGCCCCAGCGACGGCCCTTGATGAACAGCGGGATATAGACGTTCTTGACGGCGATCGATTCCTCGCCTCGCTGCATTAGATAAGTCATCAGCGTCGGCTCGTCGCTTTGCAGTGCGAAGCGGGTCTGATCGTCGATCAGGATGCGGCGGTTGCGGCAGTGCGCGTCGTTCCACACCGGGTCGTCGCCCTGCGCCTGGGAGCGATCGCTAAGATGGGTCGGCAGATGGCCGTTGATATCGCCGATGGTCGTGCCGATGATGTTGTGATCGGTCGCCTTCACCGCGTCGATGATCGGCTGCACATGGCGGTCGGCGAAGGCGCAGAAATTGGTGTCGAACTGTTTGGGATTGCTGCCTGGCCGCTCACGATAGTTGCGGTCGAACACCTCCTCCAACGTGATTTCGCCGCGGTCGATACCGCGCTCGACGACCTCCGCGATGTCGCGCATTTCCGCCTGACCCTTGAGGATCATCGGCGTGTCGTCGATCTCCGCGCCCGAATTGGCGAGCGTGTTGAGCATCGTGTTCGACAGCATTTCGAGATGCGACAGGCGCGATTCGACCTTGAGCAACTGCCCCCCGTTCTCGCGAGCGTCGCCGGCAAATTCGCTGAGGCCGGCCTTGACCCGGTCGACGCTGGTTTGGATGAGGCTGGTAGAATGGGCGATGCCCTCGGTCTGGCGGTCGACCATCGACACGATTTCGGTCACTTCGCGG
>NZ_JACDDV010000092.1 GCF_013816785.1 Sphingomonas sp.
GTCGCCGACCATGTCGAGGCGCTCGCCGCTTTGCCCATCCCCGACAAGGCGGCCGCCACAATCCGCGACCGCTTGCTCGACCTCGTCATGGCCGGCCAGGCGCTTGATCGTGCCGGCCTCGCCACCATATTGCAAAACGAAGACACGGCCGCCGCCTGGCGCGACGTGTCGAAAGGCGGCGATATCGGCTTTTCCTTCACCCGCAGCCATTGTGATCCCCAGGTCGCCCGGCGCGACTTGGGCTCCGCGATCGAGGCGTTGACGGCAACGGTCGAGATTGAAGCGGCGCTCGACGCGGCTACCCGGCGACTGGTCGCGGGCGACGACAGCGCCTTTCAGGAACAGCAGCGGCTTCACGCATCGCGTGAGGCGATCAACGAACGACTGGCCAATCTGGCCGGCAATGAGTAAGCGGCTCGGCAAGATGGCGAAAAACGACACCCAGGACAGCGAAATCGAGACCGGCGACGCGCCGCTCATCGACCTCAACGATGCTTCGATCAAGAAGATGATGGCCCGCGCCAAGAAGCGCGGCGTCGTCACTTATGAGGAAATCAACGAGGCCCTCCCTCAGGACGAGCATTCGTCCGAACAGATTGAGGACATCATGTCCCGCCTGTCGGAAATGGGCGTCAACGTCGTCGAGAATGACGATGCCGACGACGAAGATGCCGAGCCCGAGAAGGAAGCCGAGCCCGAGGATGAGGTCGATCCGCTCGATGACAGCGGCCCGCGCCCGGCGGTTGCGACCAAGAAGGAAGCGGTCGACCGGACCGACGATCCGGTCCGCATGTATCTGCGCGAAATGGGCGCGGTCGAATTGCTCAGCCGCGAAGGCGAAATCGCCATCGCCAAGCGTATCGAGGCTGGCCGCGACATCATGATCTGGGGCCTGTGCGAAAGCCCGATCACGTTCAACGCAATCATTGGATGGTCGAACAACCTCGACGAAGGCACGATGCAATTGCGCGAGATCCTCGATCTCGAGGCGATGTTGTCGAAGGGTCCCTCCCCCGACCAGATCGCCGAAGGCGAGCAAGGCGAAGGCGGCGACGACGAGATTAGCGAAAAGAACGCCGGCCCGACGATCAAGGAAGACGAGGAGCCCGAGGAAGAGGAGCCCGTCGCGGACGAGGAGGATGAGCTCAACGAGCGCCGCGCGCCCCGCGTCGCCGAGGAAGAAGAGGAGGATAACACCCTCTCCCTCGCGCAGATGGAAGAAGCGCTCAAACCCGTCGCGCTCGAGAAATTCTCGTCGATCACCGGCCTGTTCAAGAAGTTCGCCAAGCTCCAGCAGGCGCGCCTCGCCGCGCTCAACGCCGGCACCGCTTTCCCCGCCTCTGACGAGAAAAAATATCAGAAACTGTCGGAGCAGCTCACCGCCGAAGTTGAAAGCGTGCAGTTCCACGCCGCCAAGATCGAATATCTGGTCGACCAGCTTTATGCCTACAACCGCCGCCTGACCGCGCTCGGGGGGCAGATGCTACGCCTCGCCGAGCGCCACCGCGTCCCGCGGAAAGCGTTTCTCGACAGCTATATGGGGTCGGAGCTCGACGATAGCTGGCTCGACCGCGCCAAGGACATCGACAAGAAATTCGCCGCCTTCGCCATCGCCGAGGCCGACAGCGTCGAGCGCATCCGCGGCGAAATCAGCGAGATCGCCAACGCCACCGGCATGGCGCTCCCCGAGTTCCGCCGCATCGTCAACCAGGTCCAGAAGGGCGAACGCGAAGCGCGCATCGCCAAGAAGGAAATGGTCGAAGCCAACCTCCGCCTCGTCATCTCGATCGCCAAGAAATATACCAACCGCGGGCTGCAATTCCTCGACCTCATCCAGGAAGGCAATATCGGACTGATGAAGGCGGTCGACAAGTTCGAGTACCGCCGCGGCTACAAATTCTCGACCTACGCGACCTGGTGGATCCGTCAGGCGATCACGCGCAGCATCGCCGACCAGGCCCGCACGATCCGCATCCCAGTCCACATGATCGAGACGATCAACAAGCTCGTCCGTACGTCCCGCCAGTTCCTCCACGAAACCGGCCGCGAGCCCACGCCAGAAGAACTTGCCGAGCGCCTGTCGATGCCGCTCGAAAAGGTCCGCAAGGTGATGAAGATCGCCAAGGAACCGATCAGCCTCGAAACCCCGATCGGCGACGAGGAAGATTCGCATCTCGGCGACTTCATCGAGGACAAGAACGCCATCATCCCGGTCGACGCCGCGATCCAGGCCAACCTCAAGGAAACCGTGACGCGCGTACTGGCGAGCCTCACCCCACGCGAGGAACGCGTCCTCCGCATGCGCTTCGGCATCGGCATGAACACCGACCACACCCTCGAAGAAGTCGGCCAGCAGTTCAGCGTCACCCGCGAACGTATCCGCCAGATCGAAGCCAAGGCCCTCCGCAAGCTCAAGCATCCCAGCCGCTCAAGGAAAATGCGCAGCTTTTTGGACCAATAACCCTACCTACCCCTCCGCTACCCAGAACGGCGCCACTTGCGGCGCCGCCTCCCACCCGCTGACCCGCACGCGGCTTACCCGCAACATCACTTCCCCCAGCGCCCACACCATCGCATCCGCCCGGTCGGGCGACCTGCCCGGCCCGGCATAGGCCTCGCCCGACACCAGCCCGCACAGTTGCGCTTCGAGCTCGGGGAAGCGCCCGTGCACGCTGACCTGCCCGCGCTCGAACAGCAACGCCACCGGCTCGGCCCGCGCCGCCTTGGCTGCGCGCGCATGGACCAGCT
>NZ_JACDDV010000055.1 GCF_013816785.1 Sphingomonas sp.
ACCCCGCACTGATCCCTGCTGCCAATCTCGAACAGCAAAGGCTCTTCGAGCATCAGCGCGCGGTTGCCGGTGGTGGTGGCAGGCGTGGCGGCGGCGTTGCTCGCTGGGCTCGACGAGCGCCAGCCCGAGGGATTGACGGCGCTCATGCGCAGCACTCCTTGAGCGCCGCTTCCAGCGCGTCGATATCCTCGTCGCAGACCACTTCGGTAACCGCGACGACCAAGCCGTTTTCAAGCGACGCTTCGCCGGGGTATAGCCGCCCGAGCGACACCCCCCCGAGCACACCCTTCTCGACCATCGCATGAACCACCGGGCGCGCCTCGATCGGCAGCTTAAGCGTGAATTCGTTGAAGAAAGCGTCGTTGACGCGGCTGACTCCCGGGATCGCCGACAGCCGCTCGGCGACCTCGACCGCGCGCGAATGATTGATCTCGGCGAGTTGCCGCAGCCCCTTCTCGCCGAGCAGCGTCATGTGCACGCTGAACGCCAGCGCGCAAAGGCCGGAGTTGGTGCAGATGTTGCTCGTCGCCTTTTCGCGGCGAATATGCTGCTCGCGGGTCGAAAGGGTCAGCACGAAACCGCGTTTGCCCTCGGCGTCGATCGTTTCCCCCGCCAGCCGCCCGGGCATCTGCCGGACGAACTTTTCGCGCGTTGCGAACAGGCCGACGTAGGGCCCGCCGAACTGCAACCCGACCCCAATCGACTGGCCCTCGCCGACGACGATGTCGGCGCCCATTTCGCCCGGCGCCTTGATAAGGCCGAGCGCGACCGGCTCGGTCACCACCGCGACCAGCAGCGCACCAGCGGCGTGCGCCGCCTCGGCGATCGGCGTCAGGTCGGCGATGCGGCCGAGGATGTCGGGATATTGGACGACGACGCAACTCGTCTCCTTGTCGATGCTGGCGATTAGCCGCTCGGCATCGGTCGCTGCGTCAAGACTGGGCAATTCGGTATCGAGCGTGTCGCCGGTGAACTTGGCCATTGTCCGGCAAACCGAGACATAGTGGGGGTGAAGCCCGCTCGACAAAATTGCCTTGGACCGCCGCGTGATCCGCCGCGCCATGCCGATTGCTTCCCAGCAGGCGGTCGAACCGTCGTACATCGACGCGTTGGCGACCTCGCACCCCAGCAGTCGGGCGACCTGGGTCTGGAATTCGAACAACACCTGCAGCGTGCCCTGCGCGATCTCCGGCTGATAGGGCGTGTAGGCGGTCAGGAACTCGCCGCGCTGGATGATGTGGTCGACGCTGGCGGGCACATGATGCTTGTAGGCCCCGCAACCAAGGAAAAAGGGGACTTCGCCCGCGACCATATTCTTCTTGGCCATCGCGCCAAGCTGGCGCTCGACCGACATTTCACTTGCTTGCATAGGCAGGCCCGCGATCGGCCCGGCCAGCCGCACCTCTTCGGGCACATCCTTGAACAATTCGTCGATCGAGGCGGCGCCGATCGTGTCGAGCATGGCAGAGCGATCGGCATCGCTCAGCGGCAAATAACGCATTATCTTGGCTTCCTCATGATGAAGCGGAGGCGGACATAGTCGGCTAATGTCGTTCCGACGCGGGTCGCGACGGCATCAGCGATTGCGGCGCGCTCCTCGACGGGAACGCCAGCGCGGTCGAGCCAGCCACGACGAAAGGTAGTGACCCAAGCCGCCACGCCATGCTCAAGCGGCGTGGGACGCTCGATCAGCCGGGCGTCGATCTCCTTAAACCCGGCGTTCTCGTAGATCGCGGTGAAATCCTCGACCGTCGGATACCAGTTGGCGGCATAAGTGGGCGGACCGAAGCCACGCGCCACCAGCACGTCGTCGAGCGCCTCGCGGAGGCTGGCGAGGTTACCGTCGCCGCCCATCTCGCCAGCGAAACGGCCGCCATTGCGAAGCGCGAACCAAATCGCGCGGGCAGCGCGTTCCTTGTCGATCACCCAATGGAGGGTAGCATTCGAGAATGCCGCGTCGAACGCCTCGGCAAATTTCAACTGCGCGGCATCCATCAATCGCGCGTCTAGGCCCTTGGCCCGGGCGGCACCGACCATGCTCAGGCTGTTGTCGATGCCCACGACATCCGCGCCTACGTCCTTGATCTTGAGCGTCAGCGTCCCGTCGCCGCAGCCAACGTCGAGGATATGCTCGCCCGGCTGCGGATCGAGCAGATCGAGCGCGGCCTGCCCCAGCGCAGGGACAAACCCCCCGACCCGAGCATAATCACCCGCGTCCCACTGGCTTGTCGACGCGCCAATTTCTCCCAAGGCGGGCGGGGCGATCAGAGCGTTTTCACCCACTCGCGATAGGCGGCTTCGTCCATCAACCCATCGACCTCGGATGGGTCGGCCAGCGTCATCTTGAAGAACCAGCCTTCGCCTTCCGGATCGCGGTTTATCAGCGCGGGATCGTCCGCCAGGGCGGGATTGCCCTCAATGACCTCGCCCGCGACCGGCGCGTAGACATCCGACGCGGCCTTGACCGATTCGACCACGGCTGCCTCGTCGCCCTTGTTGAGCGCGCGGCCCTGCTCCGGGACTTCGGCGAAGACGATGTCGCCTAGCGCCTCCTGGGCATGATCGGAAATGCCGATCGTGGCGGTGTCGCCCTCGATCCGGATCCATTCATGCTCGCCGGTGAAATAAAGGTTCATCGTCTCAAGCTCCTGTCTTGCGGAAATAGCGATGCGGGACGAACGGCATTGGCGTCACCTCGGCCTCGAACAGCTTGCCACGCTGCTGGAGCTTCAGGCGGGTGCCCAGCACGGACCGAGCAGTCGCGACATAGCCCATGGCGATCGGCCGCCCGAGTGTGGGAGAATGACCACCGCTCGTAATTCGGCCGACCTCATTGCCCTCGCCGTCGAGAATCAACGCGCCCTCGCGGACCGGCTGGCGGCCGTCGACCAGCAGCCCGACCCGCTTCTGCACCGAGGCTTGGTCCAATTCGGCCAGGATCCGCGCGCTGCCCGGAAAGCCACCCTCGGCGCGGCGGCGCTTGCCGATCGCGAATAAAAGGTCGGCCATTACCGGCGTCGTCCCCGGATCTAGGTCGTGACCGTAGAGCGGCAGCCCCGCCTCGAGCCGCAGCGAATCGCGCGCGCCTAGTCCAATCGGTCTGACCCGGCCGTCGGCGACCAACGCGTCGGCCAGCATCGCCGCATCGCGCGACGCGACCGAGATTTCGAACCCATCCTCCCCGGTATAGCCCGACCGGCTGATCCACAGCGGCTTTTCGCCCCAATCGAACAGACCCGCCTGCATGAATGTCAGATCGGCCACTCCGGGGAGCAGCGTATCGAGCACCGCCACCGCACTGGGCCCCTGAAGGGCGAGCAGCGCTTGCTCCTTCATATGATCGAGAACGACGGTTCGCGGCAGCCGCCGTTCGAACTGCTCGATGTCGCCCGCCTTGGTCGCGCCGTTGACGACGAGGTAGAATTGGTGACCGCGACGCGTCGCCATCAAGTCGTCAAGGATTCCGCCGTCCTCGGACAGCAGCATCGAATAGCGCAGCCGGCCGTCCTTCAGCGCGAGCAGGTCGCCGGGCAGCAGCGTTTCGAGTGCTTTGTCGAGGTCCGGGCCACCAAACAGCAACTGCCCCATATGGCTGACGTCGAACAGGCCGGCGTTTTCGCGCGTCCACAGATGCTCGGCCATGATGCCATCAAACTGGACCGGCATGTCATAGCCGGCGAACGGGACCATTCGGGCGCCATGCGCGCGGTGCCAGCCGTCGAGCGGCAAAGTTTGGATCGATTCGGTCACATCAGTCATCGCGCGCTCCCAAGATGCCCGTGCCGCCCGCGCCGCCTGGCGCGTCCGTCACGAACCCCCGTCTGTCGCGAGTACCTGAGAGCTTTCCCCTGGGCGTCGTACCCAGGGTTACCCCTTCGGCGGCCGCGTCCGAGGACGAGGCACTTTCCAGACTGTCGAGCAGGCGCGGTCCTTGTGCCTGAGAGATTCCGGGGGCGGTTGCTCCTTCGGCGTCTCATTCGATTGCTCGAACGAAAACTCTCCCGCGCTTGCCTCCCGCAGACCGTTACCTGTCCGCGAATGACTGGCTTGCCTTGGCTTAGGCCGCCTGCCGAGTCAAACGGAGTCGGCCGAAACCCGTGCCCGGTCGCGCTCTGAAGGAAAGCCTCTGTTGGCGGGCCGACGGTCGAGCCCGAATTCCTTCAAAGATACGACGGAGCATCACATCGCCAAGCGGGCTCTGCGAGATAAGAGCAAGATTGTCCTCATCGGAAACAAAAAGAAACTCCTCAGATCCGAATTTCATCGCATCGAAAGAAGTGAATCTTTCAGTCCCAATATTGCCGTATCTCTTGAGCCGGCGAGAAACGATCGGCCATTCCTCGAGCGAAAACTCGAGGCTAACGCGAGATGGATTAAGATTAAGCAATTGCATGCGCAGCTCCGCTCGGCATCTAAGCCATTAAAGTGAGTCACTCAAGTGCGCAGGCCGACACGCCGCTTCGATAACTGCGAACCAATTGCCGTAACGGACGTAGAACCAATCGGCACCAGGGCCGATCGGGTCGCCATATTTCGCTAAATTTCGACGTTCCATCAATTCAACAGCAGCTGGTGGATCGAAAGCCCGAAAGGCCTTTTTGAGATCGTTCCTGAGTAGAACAAGCGCTCGGCCAATTTCCTCGTCGCCCTTGCCCTCGCTTCGCAACGTCTGAGCGACGGCGGCTAAATCTCTTACCGCCCGTTCATAAGCTTCTCGGGCTGTCTTAGCCAATTGATCAGCGCGTGGCGTTGTAGCGCAGTTGCTCCTGGGTGAGCTGGAAGCCGATGAGATGTTCGAAGGTGGCGCGGGCGACCGCGTCGCGAATCTTGGGGTCCGACAGGGGATCGACCGACGCATCGGCATCGGTCGGCTTGCGCTTGCGTGTCAATTCCTTGCGAACCTCTTCCGGCAGGGTGGCTATTGACCGCGAGACCTGGATCGTTGCCTGGCCGGAAGTCTGCGCACGCACGCTGCCCGCCGCGAAATTCAGCCCGACATTGCCCAGCCTTTTGGCGACGACCTGGTTCCCTGCCTGCATGGCGACGCTGAAATAAGGGAGGACGACCGTTCGCGCCTGGCTGGGATCGCGACGCGTCGCGACCACGTCAAACGTCGCGGTCGACACGACGTTGGCGCCGCTCTCGTCGCAGGTCGAACGGACGTTGGTGATCGCCGCGGACACGTCGAGCGCCGCCGCGTCGGTCCGATTCGACGGGTTGAACAAGGTGATGTCCCCGGTCGCGGCCGGGATGCCGACCTGTGGACAGGCCGAACGGGTGATGTAGATGCCGCCATCCTCGATGTTGCCTTCGCGAGAACAGGCCGACGCGATCAGGACCAAGGCAAGGGCGGTAAAGCGAAGCGTCAAGATAGCGATTTCCTTTTGGGCGCGCGGGGGATGTTGGCCTGCGTTCATAGGAAGCGCCTTGGCTGGCTGCAAGCAATCGCTTACATCGCGCGCAATGGCCGCCACCCTACCCCCGCTCCACCTGTTGATCGCCGCGCCGCGCGGCTTTTGCGCTGGCGTCGATCGGGCGATCAAGATCGTCGAGCTGGCGATCGACCGGTTCGGTCCGCCGGTCTATGTCCGCCATGAAATCGTTCACAACCGGTTCGTGGTCGACCGGCTGCGCGGGATGGGCGCAGTGTTCGTCAAGGAAATCGACGAGGTGCCCGACGGCCGGCCGGTCGTCTTTTCCGCCCATGGCGTGCCGAAAATCGTCCCCGCCGCCGCCGAAGCGCGGGGCCTAGACTATCTTGATGCCACCTGCCCCCTGGTCAGCAAGGTCCATCATCGGGCGCAGCGGCTCATCGAGACCGGACGGCACATTTTGTTCATCGGCCACGCCGGCCATCCCGAGGTGCTCGGCACGTTCGGCCAGGTTCCCGATGGAACGATGACCCTGGTCGAGACGGTCGAGGACGCCGAGAAAATCGTCGCCGATGATCCCGATCGCTTGAGCTTTCTCACCCAGACGACGCTGTCGGTCGATGACACGGCTGCCATCGTCGAAACGCTGCAACGACGATTCCCTTCGATTCGCGCGCCGAGGGGCGAGGATATTTGTTACGCCACGTCAAACCGCCAGGGCGCCGTTAAGGCGATCGCTGCGCAGTGCGAAAGGATGCTGGTGATCGGCGCCCCCAACAGCAGCAACTCGCTACGCCTGGTCGAGGTCGCCGAGCGAATGAATGTTCCGGCCCGCTTGATTCAGCGCGCGGCGGACATCGATTGGGACTGGCTGGGTGCACCTCGCACGCTGGGTCTCACGGCCGGGGCGTCGGCCCCCGAAGTGCTGGTTCGCGAAGTGGTCGAGGCCTTGGCCGGACGCTTTAGCGTCACCGAGGAGGAGACGGCGCACGTCAGCGAGAACATGGTGTTCAAGCTGCCGCGCGAGCTTGTTGTCTGACGCATGGTCGAACTGCCTCAAGTCGACATCTTTACCGATGGCGCCTGCAAGGGGAACCCAGGCCCGGGCGGCTGGGGCGCAGTGCTGCGCTTCGGGCCCAAGGAACTTGAGCTTTCCGGCGGCGAGTCGCCGAGCACCAACAACCGGATGGAATTGATGGCGGCGATCGAATCGCTCAAGGCCCTCAAGAAACCGTGCCGTGTCCGCCTGACCACCGACAGCGTCTACGTCCGCGACGGCATCACCAAATGGATCCACGGCTGGCGCCGCAACGGCTGGCGCACGGCCGACCGCAAGCCGGTCAAGAATACCGAGCTTTGGCAGGCGCTGCTCGACGCCGCCGAGCGGCACCGGGTCGAATGGCATTGGGTCAAGGGGCACGCCGGCCATGCCGAGAACGAGCGCGCCGACGCGCTCGCCTGCGCCGAGGCCGACGCGCGGCGCTAGCGACGTTCGAGCGGCCGGAAGTCGGCGGCGTCGATGCCGGCCAACTCGCCGGGCAGTGTATCGCCCTTGATCAGCGCGGCGCAGAGCAATGATGCCGCCGGCGCCGTCTGGATGCCCATGCCTCCCTGCCCCACGCACCAGAAGAAGCCCGGAACGAGCGGATCGAAGCCGAATTTCATCGCCCGGTCCGGCGCGAAGGTGCGCAGTCCAGCCCACTTGCGCTCGACCGCTTCGACCGGCCAGTCGACCGCATGCTCGAACCGTTCGATAGCAACGGCGATATCGATTTCCTCGGGCGCGGCATCGCACGGGTCGACCGGCGTCTCGTCGAGCGGGCAGACCCATATGCTGTTGTCGCTCTCGCCCTTGAAATAGAAGCTGGTGTGAAGGTCGGTGACGAAGGGGAGATCGCGAAGACCGCGCCGGCCGACTCTCAACTGCACCACGGTTCGCCGCCTGGGCTCCAGCCCGAGCGGCCTTACACCTGAGCGCAGCGCGACATCGTCGCCCCAGGCGCCGGCGGCATCGACCAGCATTTGGCTCTCGATCGCCCCGTCGCTGGTCTCGGCGACCCATCGACCCTGGTGACGGCGCGCAGAGCGAAGGGCGGCGTCGGTCCTGATGACAGCGCCGCGGCGGCGCATGGCGGCAAGACAGGCGGCGTGAAAGGCGGCAACTTCAATGTCGGCGCAGCTCGCTTCGTACCATGCGCCCGTCCATTGCTCGCGCAGCCCGGTAATCGCCGCCTCCAACTCCGATCGGTCGAGATGAATCGGGGCATCCTCTCCCCGCAAATCGGCCGCATCGTCCATTCGTTCGCCGCACGGCCCGGTCAAATGTATCGCGCCGCGGCGTCGCAACAGCGGCGTGTTGGTGCCCGGCCAGCCGGCGTCGAACATCGGTTTCGACGCCAGGCTCAATTGCCGCTCCGGACTGTTGCCGCCAAGGCTCGCCTGCCAAAAAGCTGCGGACCGGCCGGTGGCGTGAACGCCGCAATGCTCCTCGGCCTCGATCAGCGCCACGCGCATTGACCCCGCAAGCCGCGCGCCGAGACTTGCTCCGGCAATCCCGCCGCCGACGATCAAGAGGTCGAACCGGTCCATGCAAGCGGTTGGTTACGGTTTGGAAAGGCGCGCCGTCTAGGGGAATGCCATGACCAACGATGGATTCACCTTGGTTTTGCTCGGCCTGCTCGCCCTGACGCTCGTCTGGATAGCGGTGGTCGATCTTCGGACCCTGACCATTTCCAACCGCGTCAATCTGGCGATCGCGCTGGCCGCACCGCTTTACTGGTGGTCGGCGGGAGTCGCTTTTTGGCCCGACGGCGGAATTCGGGTTGGGGTGGCGGTGGCGGTGTTCCTGCTGTTCGCCATCGCCTTTTATGTCGGGGCGATGGGCGGCGGCGATGTCAAACTTGCCGCAGCGCTGGCGCTGTGGTTCCCGCCCGCCGCCACGCTTCTCCTGGTCGTCTTGACGTCGCTTGCCGGCGGTGTGTTGACCCTCATCGTGATGGGCACCCACCGCGCCTGTAAAAAGGAAGGCCGTCCGGAAGTTCCGTATGGCGTCGCCATCGCGTTCGGCGGATTGTGGTTACTCGCCCAACGCTTTCTTAACCATTTTGCCTGATGGTCCGCAACATCAACGGGACCCTTTAGGGAAGGCGTGTTCGCCATGGACGTCAAGAAAGTTGCTCTGCTCATCGGAGCGCTGGTCATCGCGGTGGTTACCGCTGTCATGGCCAAGAACATGTTCACTGGAGCGGGGGCCGAACAGGCCAACGCGGCGCCGGTCGTACCGATGGGGCCGAAGGTTCTGGTGGCGCGCAAGGCATTGCCGGTCGGCACGATCATCGATGTCGAAAGCCTCGCCTTCCAGGCATGGCCCAAGGAATTGGTGCAGAACGCCTATTTCACCGAAGGGTCGCCCGACTCCAACATGGCTAAGCTGCTCGGCACGGTCGTGCGCAACCCGATCACCGCCGGCCAGCCGCTGACCCATGGCACGCTGGTCGGGCCGCAGGATCGTGGCTTCCTCGCCGCGGCACTCGGCCCGGGCATGCGCGCCGTCACGGTTCCGGTGTCGAACACCAGCGGCGTCGCCGGCTTCATTTTCCCGGGCGACCGGGTCGATATGGTCCTGACTCAGGCGGTTGAGGGCGGCGGCGATGGCCCCCCGCTCAAGGTTTCCGAGACGATCGTGCGCAACCTGCGCGTGCTCGCCACCGATCAACGTATCGACAGCAAGGACGAGGAGGGCAAGACCCAGGTCAAGACGTTCGCCTCGGTCACCTTCGAAGCCACGCCGCGGATCGCCGAAAAGATTGCCGTCGCCCAGTCGATGGGCTCGCTCAGCCTGGCGCTGCGCTCGATCGCCGACAATTCGGCTGAGCTCGAGCGCGCCGTCGCCTCGGGCGAAGTCAAGGTACCGGCCGGCGCCAATCCGGCGCAGGAGCGGCAGATGCTGCTGACGGTCGCCAACCGGCCTGCCGATGGCAACACGACCTTCACCACCGGCGGCGACGTGTCGCGCTTCCAGCGCCGTAGCGTCCCCTCTCGCGCCAAATCCGATGGCGACCGTGGCGTCGAGGTTCTGAAAGACTTCACCAGCAAGCTGACCGATCGCCTGCCCGGTGGCACTGGCGGGTCGCAATCGGTCCCGAGCGGTCCCGCCGTTCGCGTCGCTCGCGGCAATACGGTGACCTACGTTCCTGTGGGAGCTCATTAAGATGACCAGTATCTCGACCCGCCGCCGCGCTCGCCTGGGCACTGCCCTCGCCGCGTTGGCTATCGGCTTCGGCACCCTCGCCGTCGCCAGCCCCGCCATCGCGCAGTCGCGTGCCGCGCGTCCGTCCGAAACGCTGACTCTGTCCCAGAACACTGGAACGCTGGTCCGCCTGTCGTCGCCGATGTCGGACGTGTTCGTCGCCAACGATAGCATCGCCGACGTCCAGGTGCGCTCATCGACCCAACTTTATGTGTTCGGCAAAGGGTCGGGTGAAACCACCATCTACGCAACCGACAAGTCGGGCCGGGTGGTCTACGCCGCGAATGTACGGGTCGGCACCAATGCCGGCTCGGTCGGCGAGATGCTTCACCTGGCGATGCCCGAAGCGAACATTCAGGCGACGCCGATGAACAATCTCGTGCTGCTTACCGGCACGGTCGCCTCGCCAACCGACGTGGAGGAGGCCCAGCGCCTCGTCCAGGCCTATGTCGGAGATGGCACGCAGGTGGTTAGCCGGCTCCGCTCAGCGACGCCGCTGCAGGTCAATCTCAAGGTCAAGATCGCCGAGGTCAACCGCAGCCTGGTCAGGCAGATGGGTGTCAACCTCCTGTCTCGCGACTCGACCGGCGGAACGCTGTTCGGCATCGCCCAGGGCGACGGCACTGCGGTGAAGTCGGCAAATCCGTTTCAAGTCGGCAATCTCCCGGGTGGAACGACGCTTGGCATTGCCGGCAAGATATTTGGTCTCGATGTCCTGTCTTCGCTCGATCTGAGCGAGGCAGACGGCCTGGTGACCACTCTCGCCGAACCGAACCTGACGGCGCTATCGGGTGAAACCGCCAGTTTCCTGGCTGGCGGCGAATTCCCGGTACCGGTCTCGCAAAGCCTTGGCACCGTGACGATCGAATATAAGCAATATGGTGTTGGCCTGGCCTTCACCCCGATCGTGCTGGCCGACGGCCGCATCTCGATGCGTGTTCGCCCGGAAGTCAGCGAGCTGACCAACGAAGGCTCGATCCGCCTCAACGGCTACAACGTTCCGGGCCTGACCACGCGTCGCGCCGAAACGACAGTCGAACTGGGTTCGGGCCAAAGCTTCATGATCGCCGGCCTGTTGCGCAATGCAAATACCAACAATGTCGACAAGGCGCCGTTCCTCGGCGACCTGCCGATCCTTGGCGCCTTGTTTCGCTCGACCAAATACCGCCGTGCGGAGACCGAGCTGGTGATCATCGTCACACCCTATCTGGTGCGGCCGGTGTCGAGCCAACTGGCACTACCGACCGATGGCTATCGCTCGCCGACGGCTGTTGAGCAAATGCTCGAAGGCCAAAGCTACACCGGCGTGTCGGGTCAAAAGGCCGTCGCCTCCCCCGGCCCGGCAATCGGCGGCGCCGCCGCTGCCGCCGCCGCGGCCAGCCCCGGTTTCAAGCTGTGACCCGCCCTACGCAACGGAAGGAACAGACGATGCGCCGTTCACTCGCTCTCCTGGGCCTCGCCACCGCGCTAGCGGCTTGCGGCCCCAATTCGCCAACCGATGGCCTCAGGGGCGTCTCCTCGGTCAACGTGCCAGTCGTGTCGCGTGCCGATTATGCGTTCGATGTCGCCGCGCCCGACGGGTCGCTTCCGTCCAGCGAGGCCGCGCGCCTCGACGCCTGGTTCCGCTCGCTCCAGCTCGGCTATGGGGACTCGATCTATATCGACGGGCCTGCCGCCTATGGCGCCCGCGATGACATCGCCCGGGTCGCTGGGCAATACGGCCTTCTGGTCAACAACGGTGCTCCGGTCACGCCGGGCGCCGTTCCGATCGGCGCGGTTCGCGTCGTCGTGTCGCGGACCCGCGCCAGCGTGCCCAACTGCCCCAATTGGTCGATTCCGTCTCAGCCCAATCTGGAAAACAAGACCATGTCGAACTTCGGTTGCGGGGTGAACAGCAACCTCGCCGCGATGGTCGCCAACCCCGAAGACCTCATCTACGGGCGCGAAGGCAGCGGCATCGGTGACACCCAGACCGCGTCCAAAGCGGTTCAGTCCTACCGCAAGGCGCCTCCTACCGGCGCATCGGGGCTGAAAGACATCAGCACCAAGGGGAACTAGTGATGAACGCTCCGTTTCAGGCACGTGCGGGCCTCCGCGATCCCTTCACGGCCTTCGTCTGCGACGACGCCACCGCCGACATGCTACGTCCGGTGGCGGTCGAGCATGGCTGGTCGCCGGAGAAGGTCAACAAGGGCGGGCTGCGCAACGCGGTGCAGTCGCTATCGGTATCCGCCAGCCCGACGATCCTGTTCGTCGATCTGTCGGAATCGGCCGATCCCTTGAACGACATTAATGCGCTGGCCGAAGTGTGCGAGCCGGGCACGGTCGTCATCGCTTCAGGCCAGGTCAACGATGTCCGCCTCTACCGCGATCTCGTCGCCAGCGGCATCCACGACTATCTGCTGAAGCCGTTCACGGTTGATCAGCTGCGCGACACCTTCGCCCATGCCCAGTCGATCCTTTCGGGGCCGCGCGGCGGTGAAGCGCAGGCCGACAAGCCCCACGTCATGGCCGCGGTCATCGGCACGCGCGGCGGCGTCGGGGCGTCGACCATCGCCACCAGCCTGGCTTGGCTGTTGGGCGAAAAGGCCCACCGCTCGACCGCGCTGCTCGACCTTGACGTCCATTTCGGCACCGGCGCCTTGGCGCTCGACCTCGAGCCGGGCCGCGGCCTGACCGACGCGATCGAGAATCCGAGCCGCATCGACGGACTGTTCATCGAACGCGCAATGATCCGTGCCAACGAGCGGTTGTCGGTCCTGTCGGCCGAAGCCCCGCTTCATCAGCCGCTGATCACCGACGGCACGGCCTTCTTCCAGCTTCAGGAAGAAATGAAGAATGCCTTCGAATCGACCGTGCTCGATCTGCCGCGGCATATGCTGATCCAATATCCCCACATGGTGCATGACGCTCATGTCGCGGTGGTGGTCAGCGAACTGACGCTGGCGGCGACCCGCGACACGATCCGCATCCTAGCCTGGCTCAAGTCGAACGCACCGCAGACCAAGATTATCGTCATTGCCAACCGCGTGCCAAGCGGCGGCGCGCTCGAAATCAGCAAGAAGGATTTCGAGCAATCGATCGAGCGGCCCGTCGACATCAGCTTTCCCGACGACCGCAAGGTCGCGGCGCAAGCGGCGAAGCTCGGCAAGCCGATGGCCGAAATCGCCACGGGCAAGATGGCGGCGCCCTATACCCAGTTGTCTAACATGGTCCTCAACCATGCCAGCGAGGAAGGCGCCAGCGCCGACCCGAAGGCTCCGAGCGGCAAGAGCCTGGTCGATAATCTGAAGTCGATGCTGGCCAAGCCGAAAGACAAGGCCGCCTAGTTGATATCGCCCGCGCGCCGGCCCTCGC
>NZ_JACDDV010000005.1 GCF_013816785.1 Sphingomonas sp.
CCCCCAGATTCTCCCGCTCGACGATCGCTGTCCTGAGCCCCAGCTGCGCCGCGCGGATGGCGGCGACGTATCCGCCGGGCCCAGAGCCGAGGACGATGAGGTCGTAGGTGTCAGCCATGCGAAGCTCCAAGCCCCTCTCCCCCTGCGGGAGAGGGAGGGGCCCAAGCCGAAGGCTTGGGAGGGTGAGGGGCGGTGAGTGCGGCCATGATCATGTCGAACACACCAGCCGGATTCGTCAGGACATCATATTTCCAGAAGCGCAGCACTGAAAAGCCTTCAGCGCGAAGAAACGCATCACGTCGTTCGTCCAATTTGCTATCGCTATGCTGGCCGCCATCAACTTCGACGATCAGCCGCTGCTCAAGGCAGACAAAGTCGACGATATAGGGTTCGATCGTCAGCTGGCGGCGGAACTTGCATCCCTCGAGCCGCCGGTCGCGGAGCAATTGCCACACTATACCCTCTGCCGGAGTCGCCTCATGGCGCATCGCCTTCGCGCGGGTCTGCATCAACTTGCGCCGTGCCCTCACCCTGCCGTCGCTGCGCGACGGCTGTCCCTCTCCCGCGAGGGGAGAGGGAGGAGGCTTGCTCGTCACTCCCCTCTCCCCTTGCGGGAGAGGGTCGACTCGGCGTCAGCCGAGCGGGGTGAGGGGACTGCGCGAGGTCGGCCGTTTTCGTCCAACGCCACGAACGTAAACTCCCCGCTCGCGACCTTCGTCTCCCTATCCCCATCCCGCTCGCGAGCCACCGCCTCGACCGCGATGCGCATCGAGCTTCGGCCCTGTTTCACCAGCTCGGCGAAGACGCTCAGCTCATCCCCGACCCCCATCGGCCCGATGAAGCGCAATTCGTCCGCCGCCACCACCACCGCCTTGCCGCGCGAGTGGCGCGAAGCGAGGCTCCCCGCAGCGAGCGCCATCTGGCTCATCAGCCACCCCCCGAACACCCCGCCATAGGGGTTGGTGTCGGCTGGCATGGCGGTGACGCGGATGAGGGGGACCCTCATGTCGTTGCCGTCGGTGGTGATCGGGCAAAGAAAAGGAGGCCGAGCACAAAACCGATCGACGCGCCTGCGATCGCTCCGAACTGTTCGAAGACTCCGAACGTTTTGAACATGCCGAATGTCACGAACATCAAGAGCGCACCGACGATGCCGCCGCCGACAGTGAGAACTCCTGTCGCGGGCAACAGAGAGTAGGCGCGACGTCTAAGGAATCGGATGGCCGGCAAGCCAAAGAACAGAGCTGGAAATGCCCCGAAAATCACGTAGGTCCCGGCGATTCCGAGCATCACTAAGACACTCGTCTGATCAGCACTCGAGGGCAAGTCCCAAACTATGGACAGAAAACTAGCAAGTATGCCTCCGCCCAAAATCGCAAGCACAAACAACAAGGCTTTTCGCAACTGGTCGAAGGCAATTTTCAAGCCACCAGCCCCAGCGGCGTCTCCACCAGCGCCTTGAACGCCTTCATCAGCCGTGCCCCGTCGGCGCCGTCGATGGCGCGGTGGTCGAAGCTGCCGGTCGCGCTCATGATGGTCGCGATCTGCAGGCTGTCATCGATCACATAGGGCCGCTTTTCGCCCGCGCCTATGGCCATGATCATGCCCTGCGGCGGGTTGATGACGGCCTCGAACTGCTTGATTCCATACATGCCCATGTTCGACAGGCTGGCGGTGCCGCCCTGATATTCGTTCGGAGCCAGCTTGCCCTCCTTGGCGCGACCGGCGAGGTCGGTCATTTCTTTCGAAATCGCGGAAATCGCCTTGGTCTCGGCACCGACCACGATCGGGGTGATCAGCCCGCCGTCGATACTCACCGCGACCGAGATGTCGGCGCGGCTGTATGTGATCAGCGTGTCGCCGGCGAAGCTGACGTTGCATTCGGGGACTTCGATCAGGCTTAACGCCAGAGCCTTGATCAGCATGTCGTTGACCGACAGTTTGATGTTCCGCGCGGCGAGGCCCGCGTTGAGCTCACCGCGTAGCTTCAACAGCGCATCGAGCTGGATATCGACCGTCAGGTAAATGTGCGGCACTTGCTGCTTCGACTCGGTCAGCCGCCGCGCGATGGTCTTGCGCATATTGCTGAGCTTGACCGTTTCGTGCGGAATGTCGGTTTCGAACGGTTTGGCGGGCGCAGCCGGCGCCGCGGCTTGCGCGGCTGTAGCGGCCTGAGCGCCGCCACCGGCGCTACCCAGATCGGCGCGAACAATCCGCCCGTCCGGCCCGCTGCCCTTGAGGCTAGCAAGATCAATCCCCTGCGCCTCGGCGAGACGACGCGCGAGAGGCGAGGCTTTGATTCTATCGCTCCCCTCTCCCCTTGAGGGAGAGGGCGACTCAGCCGCAGGCTGAGCGGGGTGAGGGGGTGCTGAAGGAGTTTCACCGCCACCTTTCGACGGAGGGGCGGGTGCGGGCCCAGGTTGCGCCCCCTCACCCTGGCTGGCTGCGCCAGCCTTTCCCTCTGCCGCGAGGGGAGAGGGGCTGACAGATGCGCTTTGGCTGCTGCCCCCGGCAGCAGCGTCGCTAGCATCTTCCCCCTCGCCCGCCAAAATCGCAATCGGCGTGCCGACCTTCACCCCATCCGAGCCTTCCGGGACCAAAATCTGCGCGATTGTCCCCTCGTCAACCGCTTCGAATTCCATCGTCGCTTTGTCGGTTTCGATCTCGGCCAGGATATCGCCCGACGACACGGAGTCGCCGACCTTAACCAGCCATTTGGCGAGGGTTCCTTCCTCCATCGTCGGCGACAGGGCGGGCATTTTGAGTTCGATCGTCATGGGCACTTCTTTGGCTGGAGACTCGCCGGGCACAAAGGCCAAAGCGGCGGGTGGGGTCAAGAGGGCGGCGGAATCGCGGATGGCCGCTTGTCAGATGAACCGCTTTGGCGCAGCCTCGCGCTCAAGGGGGGATCGGGCATGGCGCGCACCTATCTGGTGGTGATCGACGACAGCGCCGAAGCGCGGGTGGCGCTGCGCTTCGCCGCGCGCCGCGCCGCCAAGACTGGCGGAGCGGTCGAAGTGCTCGCCGTGGTTCAGCCGCAGGATTTCGTCCAATGGGGCGGAGTGCAGGCAGCGATCGAGGAAGAGCAGCGCCTCAGGATCGAGGCTAGCGTCGCCGCCTCGGTCGGTGAGATCGTCGATGCGGCAGGGATCAAGCCCGAAATTGTGGTGCGCGAAGGGGATCCGGTGACGGTCGTGCGGGCCTATGTCGGCACACGCGACGACATCGCCGCGCTGGTCCTTGGCGCCGCGCCGGCGGGCAAGCCCGGGGCCCTGGTCGCCGACTTCACCGGCAACGACGCCGGCAAGCTGCCCTGCCCGCTGATGATCATCCCTGGATCGCTAACCGACGACCAGCTCGAACATTTGAGTTAGCCGTCTTAAATTGCGGCGCTGAGAATTTCACCCAGCCGGACGCATCCGGCCTCATCCTCTTCATCGAACCTGGCGAGCGAAGGGCTGTCGAGGTCGAGCACCGCGATCAACTCGCCGTCGCGCATGATCGGCACCACGATTTCGCTATTCGACGCGGAATCGCAGGCGATGTGGGTCGGGAAGGCATGGACATCCTCGACGCGTTGGACCTGGCGGGTCGCCGCGGCGACGCCGCACACGCCCTGGCCGAAGGGAATGCGGATGCAGGCCGCGCGGCCCTGGAACGGCCCCAGCACCAATTCGCCGCCGATATTGCGGTAAAAGCCCACCCAGTTGAGGTCGGGCAGCGTTTCCATGATCAGCGCCGTCGTATTGGCCATATTGGCGATGCCGTCGGACTCGCCCGCGACCAGTCCCTCGAGCGCCGAGGCGAGGTCGGCGTAGAGTGTCGCCTTGTCGGCCGCCTCGATCTTGAAGTCGTACATCAGTCCCAGCTCACCTTCCCACGGCCCGCCTTGACCTGGCTGCGGCCTTTTTTTTCGTCGACGCGCCTGGCCTTGGCGGCGCGCGACGGGCGCGTGGTCTTGCGCTTGGCCTGCACAATATGGGCCTCGGCGATCATTTTCGCCAGTCTTGCCCTCGCATCCTCGCGGTTCGCCTCCTGGGTGCGGTAGCGCCGAGCGGTGATGACCAACTCGCCGCCGGTGGTCAGCTTGCTCCCGGCGATGACCTTGAGCCTGGCGTAAACTTCGGGGCTGAGTCCAAGCTTATAGACGTCGCAGCGCAGCTGGCAGGCGGTTGCGACCTTGTTGACGTTCTGCCCGCCCGGCCCGGTCGCGGCGAGGAATTTTTCGGACAGCGCTTCCTCGGGGCTGGCGTCAATGGTCATCGATCATGTCCAGCCACAGGCCGAAGCTATCGGGGATTTTCGCCATCACGTCGATCGCCGGCTTGGGGTCGCGCGGCACCCTGAGCTTCCAGGCGTGGAGCAGCATCGGCCGATCGCCCGAGCCGTAAACCGGATCGCCGACGATCGCCGCGCCCAGCCCGCGGGCGGCATGAACGCGGATCTGGTGCGTGCGGCCAGTTTCGGGCTTAAATTCGACGAGGCTCTGCCCCCCTTCCACGGCAATCCGCCGCCAATGTGTCACCGCGCGCTTGCCGCCCTCGTCGACCACCATCCGCCAGCCCTCGGCCGCGCTGGAAACCTTGGCGACTGGCAAGTCGATCGTCCCCGCTTCCCCCGGCGTCTCGCCCACGACCACCGCAATGTAGGTTTTCTCGACCGTGCCGGCCTCAAAGGCCTGCTGGAAACGCGCCCGCGCCTTCGGATTGCGCGCGAACAAGAGGCAGCCCGAGGTGTCGCGGTCGAGCCGGTGCATCGCCGTCGGCGGCCGTTTGAAGCCGAGGCTCAATTCAAACGCCCGCGCTTCGACGCTCGGACCGCCATTGCGCGGGGGGTCGACCGGCAGGCCCGCCGGCTTGTCGATCACGATCGCCTCGCCATCGATGAACAGGATCAGGTCTTCCAGCGTCATACGCAGAGGCGATGCCACCTGATCCCGGCCCCTGCAAGGGAAGGGCAGGTGATGCAGCGCTGCAACGTTTCCGGGCATTTACCTAGCTTTACGCAACATTAACCTTTTGCGCCGAGAAACGGCATGGTTAATGGACGCTTAGTTCTCGTTAAGAGCGCGAAACCTTTTTTGGACGCGCCTTGGGACGGGGATCTGGACGGGGGACTTGAGCAATGCGCGTACTGCTGATCGAAGACGAAGCGACCATCGCCAAGAGCATCGAGCTGATGCTCGGGACCGAAGGCTTCAACGTCTACACCACCGATCTTGGCGAAGAAGGCCTCGATCTTGGCAAGCTCTATGATTACGACATTATCCTGCTCGATCTGAACCTGCCCGACATGCATGGCTACGACGTGCTCAAGAAATTGCGCACCGCCAAGGTCGGCACACCGGTCCTCATCCTTTCCGGCATCGGCGAGATGGACAGCAAGGTCCGCGCGCTGGGCTTCGGCGCCGACGATTATGTCACCAAACCGTTCCACCGCGACGAATTGGTCGCGCGCATCCACGCCATCGTCCGCCGCTCGAAGGGCCACAGCCAGTCGGTCATCCGCACCGGCAAGCTGGCGGTCAACCTCGATGCCAAGACGGTCGAAGTCGACGGCAGCCGCGTCCATCTGACGGGCAAGGAATATGCGATGCTGGAGCTGCTTTCGCTCCGCAAGGGCACGACGCTGACCAAGGAAATGTTCCTCAACCACCTCTACGGCGGCATGGACGAACCCGAGTTGAAGATTATCGACGTATTCATCTGCAAGCTGCGCAAGAAATTGAGCCTTGCGTGCGGCGGCGACAATTACATCGAAACCGTCTGGGGCCGCGGCTATGTGCTGCGCGAGGTCGAGGGCGATAGCGCAACGACCGAGGTCGCTGCGGTCGCCTGATACCCACGAATTCGGGACAGCCAAGGAACGGCGGTGCGGCGACGCGCCGCCGTTTTCTATTGGGACTGGCGATCTTCTTCAGAGGTTTATTTGTAAGATTGGCGGCGTCCGGGGAACTGGCGGAGGTCGAGGGCGGTTTCCAATGCCAGCCGAGGGGTTGGCAGCGGAGTTCGATTATGGACTATATTAGCCTCGATCCCACTAGGCGGCAGGCGCTGCGGATGATGTCCGCCGGCCTGATGGGAGCCGGGCTCGCCGGCTGTGCCGACCTGATCCCGCAAAATCTCGGCCTTGCACTGTTACCCAATCCGCTAACCGACCCCGCCGTCTATAATTTCGCACTCAACCTCGAATATCTCGAGGCCGAATTCTATCGTCGCGGCGTCTATGGCGAAGGCTTGCCCGGCGAGCTGATCGGCCCCAATCCGGGCGCAGTGATCGGCGGCCGCCGCGTACAGTTCCGCACGCCGTGGATCGCCGAGATGTTCGCCGAAATCACTGAGGATGAAACCAACCATGTGCGGTTCATCCGGCAAACGATTTCCTCTTCGCCGCTGGTCGAGATCAACCGACCGGTGATCGACCTCCAGACCAGCTTCCGGACGCTCGGCATGCAAGCCGGCCTCGGTCCCAACTTCGACCCCTTCGCCGACGAGGAGTCCTACATCCTCGGCGCCTTTATCTTCGAGGATGTCGGTGTGACGGCTTATGCCGGCGGCAGCGATCTGATCGCCGACGATGATTCAATCGAAGCGGCGGCCGGGATTCTTGCGATCGAAGCATATCACGCCGGCGCGATTCGCGCGACGATAGCCGAGATGGGACCACGGATGGTCGCCGCCGCCGACGGCATTTCACGCGCTCGCGGCGCAGCCGAAGGCCCGAACAACCGCCGGCCGAACCGGTCGAGCGTCCATACCGTCCCGGGACCGAAGGAGCAGGCCATTAGCGCCGGCGAGGTGTTCCAAGGCGAAGTCGTCATTGCGCCGACCGATCCCCAAGGTCGCAGTTTCCCGCGCCCACCGCAGGATGTCCTCAACATCGTCTTCATGAATCCCGATCCGGAAGCGAATCGCGGCGGCTTCTTCCCCAATGGCGTCCAGGGTGTCGTTCGCCACGCCATGTATCCAGCCCAGACGAGGAGTGCCTGAATGGAACAGATCGGCCAGGATCGGCGCTCGCTGTTCGGCTTGTCGAATGGCCAGGCAGCGCTTGCCGCCGTTGGCGTGCTCGCCGCATCGACCGCTTTCCCGCTCAATGAAGCGGTAGCGCAACAGGCGGAAAGTTCGACCGACGTCGACCTTTTCAACTTCGCCCTGAACCTCGAATATCTCGAAACCGATTATTATCTGCGCGGGCTCGGCACGACCGTTGATGTGGTGTTTCGAACATCGTTCGGGGCACCGGTAAAGGGCGGCCGCAAGGTCCAGTTCTCTAACCCGGTGCGCGAAGGCATGATCAAGAACATTGCCGGCAACGAGGTCGCGCATATCAATTTCGTGCGGGCCATAACCGGCAGCCAGGCGTCCAAGCGGCCACCGATCGATATGGACGCGGGATTCGCCGCGGTTGCCGCCGCGGCTGGACTGTCGGACTTCGATCCGTTCGGCAACGAGATGGATTTCTTCCTCGGCGGCATGTTGTTCGAGGACGTTGGAATCAGCGTGCTCAAGGGATCGGCGCGCAAGTTGCGCAGCCTGACCCTGCGCGAATCCGCCGCTGGCCTGCTCGGCAGCGAAGGCTATCACATGGGAGCAATTCGATCGGTCATCTACAAGATGGGCGATACGTGGCGGTCGCGCGCCGCCGCCATCTCCGAATTTCGCGACCGGCTCGATGGCCCGCAGGATCTCGATCAGCCCCCGGTCAAGGTCGGTGCCTTGGCCAACATCACACCAACCAACCAGAACGGGATTGCGTTCGGGCGAACCCCGCAGCACGCGCTCAACATCATCTATGGCAATCCGGCGCAGGGCATCATGGCGGGGGGCTTCTTCCCCGAGGGATTTAATGGCAGAATTCGGTCGACCTGAAGCCGATAGCTTGGCACGGCGTTAACGATCAGGGCCAGGGAGCAGGGGATGAGGATGGCGACGGGGGTGAATAAGGCAGAAGTATCGCCACGCCCAATCGCCGCGAGCCTCCCTGAATCCTTCCAGACGGTGCCGATTCCCGGCCGAGGGGCGGGCTTCTGGCGCAAGATGGGCGCCTTCGCCGGGCCCGGCTACCTCGTCGCGGTCGGCTATATGGACCCGGGCAACTGGGCGACTGACTTGGCCGGGGGTTCGGCCTTCGGCTACACCTTGCTGTCGGTTATCCTCCTGTCGAACATCATGGCGATGGTGCTGCAGGCGCTGTCGGCCAAGCTCGGCATCGTCACCGGGCTCGACCTCGCCCAAGCGTGTCGCGCCCACTATAGTCCGCCGGTTCGTATCGCGCTGTGGCTGCTATGCGAACTGGCGATCATCGCCTGCGACCTGGCCGAAGTGCTGGGGACCGCCATCGCGCTGCAACTGTTGTTCGGGATTCCACTGGTGTGGGGCGTGATCCTGACCGCGCTCGACGTGCTGATCATCCTGCTTCTGCAGCAGCGCGGCTTCCGCTGGCTCGAAGCCTTCGTCATCGCCCTGTTGATCATCATCGGCGGCTGCTTCGCGGTCGAACTCGCGCTTGCTCAGCCGAGCATCGCGGCGATTGCCGGAGGACTCGTGCCGCGACCCGAAATCGTCTCGAATCCAGCCATGCTGTACATCGCCATCGGCATCATCGGCGCGACCGTCATGCCGCACAACCTCTACCTGCACAGTTCGATCGTCCAGACCCGCCGCTTCGACCAAAATCCCGAGGGCAAGCGCGAGGCGATTCGCTTCGCCACTCTCGACAGCAGCATTGCGCTGAGCCTCGCGCTGTTCATTAACGCCGCCATTCTAATTCTCGCCGCCGCCACCTTCCACCAAGCAGGGCGGACCGAGGTGGCCGAGATTCAGGACGCCTATCATCTGCTGACGCCGATGCTGGGCCTCGGCATGGCCAGCACCCTGTTCGCCGTGGCGCTGCTCGCCTCGGGGCAGAATTCGACGATCACCGCAACGCTGGCCGGGCAAATCGTGATGGAAGGCTTTTTGAATATCCGCCTTCCCGCCTGGCTTCGCCGCCTCGTGACGCGAGTGCTGGCGATCATCCCCGCGGTCGCGGTCGCCGCCGCTTACGGCGAGGCAGGAACGGCCAAGCTGCTTGTGCTGAGCCAGGTTGTGCTGAGCTTTCAGCTACCGTTCGCGGTGGTACCGCTGGTCAAATTCACCAGCGACCGCGGCAAGATGGGCGAGTTCGTCAACTCGACATTGCTCAAGGTCGCGGCCTGGGTCATTTCGACGGTCATCATCGCCCTCAACCTGAAGCTGTTGGCGGACGTGTCGGGACTGTTCGGCTAAGCGTCGACCAGGATGCGGCGTGGGCTGCGGGTCGGCAGCGTGACGTCGATCCTGGGGGCATCGGCCTCGCCTGCGTCCATCGACCGCCAGCCGTCGCGGCCAAGACGCTCGAGCGGACGGAAGGTCGCTTTGTAGGCCATTCGGCTCGACCCTTCGACCCAGTAGCCGAGGTAGACATAGGGAAGGTTCGCCCGCGCGGCGCGGATGATGTGGTCGAGAATGATGAAGGTGCCGAGGCCTTTGCGCGATCCCGGGCCGACATCGTAGTAGCTGTAGATCATCGACAGCCCATCGCCCTGCTGATCGCTCAGGCAGGCGCCGACCAGCTTGCCGGGGCGCCCGCCTATCGACGGCTCGCGATATTCGATGACATAGGTGCGAACCGGGGTCTGCTCTACCATGTCGGCATAATCATGCTCGTCCATTTCGGCCATGCCGCCGCCGGGGTGCCGCTGGGCGAGATAGGTGCGGAGCAGCGCATATTGTTCCTCGGTGCTCCACGGACGGCAAGCGCTGACCTCCAGATCGGCGTGGCGGCGCATCAGCTTGCGTTGGGTAGCGTTAGGCTCGAATCGGTCGGCGGCAACGCGAACCGAAACGCAGGCCGAGCAATCCACGCAGCTGGGCCGATAGGCCACCGATTGCGAGCGGCGGAAGCCAATGCGGCCAAGTGCCTCGTTGAGCTCGCCCGAGTTGCGGCCGTTCAATTCGGTGAACACCTTCCGCTCGACCTTGCCCGCAAGATAGGGGCACGGTGAAGGGTTGGTGACGAAGAATTTCGGGAAGCGGAATGGTGCGCTCACCCTGTCCGGCCTTTCGCAATGGTTACGAAACTCTTTATGCGACCGGTAAACGCGGTTGGAAAGGGGCTGGTACTACGAAAAGAGGGTTAAGGGGGGATGCTGTCCCGCGACTGGACGGAACGAGGTTAATTCAATCGAGCTCCGCGCGCTCGACATCGAAGCCGGCGCCTTCCAGGCGCTCGACCAGAAGTTCGATGGCACGAGCGTCGCGGGCCTCGCCTTCGACCTCGATCACCGTATCCTTGGCCGGAAGGCGGGTGAAGATGCGCTGATGCTGGACCTCAATGATGTTGACGCCGCTGGCCTGGAAGCAGGCGGTGATCGAGGCGAGTGCGCCGGGCCTGTCCTGCGCCGCGATCCGGAGCCGGGCGATCCGCCCGCAGCGAACCAGCTCGCGCACCAGCACGTTGGCCAGCAAATGAGGGTCGATATTGCCGCCGCACAAGATTGTCCCGACCTTGCGCCCCTGGTAGCGCTCGGGATTGGCGAGGATCGCCGCGAGGCCTGCTGCACCCGCCCCTTCGACCACCGATTTTTCGATTGCGACGAGCAGCGCGACGGCATGCTCGATCGCTCGTTCGTCGACCAGGTCAATGCGGTCGACCAGATCGGCGATGATGGCGCGGGTTAGCTGCCCCGGCTCCTTGACCGCGATGCCCTCGGCCAACGTGTCGCCGCCGATCGCACCATGGCCGTCCTCGACGACATTCTTCATCGATGGGTAGAGTTCCGCTTCGACCCCGATGATTTCGATGCCTGGTTTCAACGCCTTGGCCGCCGTGGCGATTCCGCTGATCAGCCCGCCGCCACCGATCGGCACCACCAAAGTGTCGAGGTCGGGCACGTCCTCTAGCATTTCGAGCGCGACCGTGCCGGCGCCGGCCATCACCGCCGGATCGTCGAACGGATGGACGAAGACCAGCCCGCGCTCGGCCTCGAGTTGCCTGGCATGTGCGTGCGCCTCGTCAAACGTCTCGCCGACCAGCTCGACCGTCGCGCCATGGCCCTCGGTCTGGGTCACCTTGATCGTCGGCGTGTTGACCGGCATCACAATCGTCACCGGAATGCCGAGCCGCCGGCCGTGATAGGCGACCGCCTGTGCATGATTGCCCGCCGACGCCGCGACCACGCCGCGCCGGCGGTCGTCTGGATTGAGCTGCAGCAATTTGTTGAGCGCGCCGCGTTCCTTGTAGGCGGCGGTGAACTGTAGATTCTCGAACTTCAGCCAGACTTCGGCACCGACCATTTCGGACAGGGTGCGGCTGCAATGGACGGGCGTGCGAACCACCGCGCCATCAATGGCAACGGCGGCGGCGCGAATATCGTCCAGGGTCGGCCGGGTCGTGCAATTGTTCATCGGTTGGGGTGCCTAGCCCTTCCGCACAAAGCAAACAATGCTATGCCGTCGCCATGCTGAAACCCCCGTTCGCGCTTGCCACGCTGCTCATCGCCACCAGCCCCGTGGCCGCCCTCGCCGATACGTTGGTGACCAACGCCAACGGCATTCAGGTTGATACCAACGGTAAGCTGCAACATTTCACCGGGTTACTGATCGGCGACGATGGCAAGGTGGAGCGGTTGCTTCAAAAGGGTGATGGGGCACCCAAGGCCCAAAAGCGGATCGACGCAGGTGGGCGAACTCTGCTTCCCGGATTGATCGACGCCCATGGCCATGTCTTGGGGCTCGGTCTCGGCGCGATCCAGCTCGACATCACCGGCTCCAAATCGCTTGCCGAGATGCAGCAGCGACTACGCAATTATGCGACCGCCAATCCCGGCACCGGCTGGATCCTCGGGCGCGGCTGGAACCAGGAACTGTGGGCCGATAAGCGCTTCCCGACCACGGTCGATCTCGACGCGGTGGTCGCCACGCGTCCGGTGTGGCTCGAGCGGGTCGACGGCCATGCTGCGGTCGGCAACAGTGCAGCGCTGAAAGCCGCGGGGGTCACTGCCGCGACCCAGGCGCCATCGGGCGGGCGGATCGAGAACGGGCTGTTCGTAGACACCGCGCGCGGCTTGGTGGAAGGCAAGATTCCTCCGGCCAGTGTCGCCGATCGCGACCGCGCGCTGAAGGAAGCGCAGCGCATTCTCCTGTCCAGCGGGCTGACCGCAGTCGCCGACATGGGCACGTCCCTCGACGACTGGAAAGCGATGCGCCGACTGGGGGATGCAGGCGCACTTAACTTCCGCATCCTCAGTTACGCGGCCGGCCCGGAGGCGTGGCCGGTCATCACTGGAGGCAAGCCGACGCCTTGGCTCTACGGCGGACGGCTCCGCATGGCGGGGATAAAGCTTTACGCCGACGGGGCGCTCGGGTCGCGCGGGGCGTGGCTCAAGGCGCCTTATGCCGACAAACCCGACACCAATGGGCTGCGTTTCCTGACCGATGCCGAGCTCGACAGACAGGCGGGCGACGCCGCGGCGCACGGCTTCCAGATCGCGGTCCACGCCATTGGCGATGCCGCCAACGCGCAGGTGATCGGCGCCTATGAGCGGCTGACCAAACGCTATGGCGCCGCCCGGCGCTGGCGGATCGAGCATGCACAAATCATCGACCCAAAGGATATTCGACGCTTGAAGCCGGCCGGGATCATCGCCTCGATGCAGCCGACCCACCAGACCAGCGACCGGACCATGGCCGAGGCGCGGCTAGGACCTAGTCGGTTGGCGGGCGCCTATGCGTGGGCGACCATCGCGAAGTCGGGAGCGCGGCTCGCGTTCGGGTCCGATTTCCCGGTCGAATCGCCCAATCCCTTCCCGGGCCTGAGCGCCGCGATCAGCCGCCAGGGCCTCGACGGCATGCCCCCGGGCGGCTGGCGACCCGAAGAGCGGGTGAGCTTCGAAGCGGCGCTGGCCGGCTTCACGCGCGGCGCGGCATATGCCGGCTTCGCGGAAGATCGCATCGGCTCGCTCGATCCCGGCCGCTACGCCGACTTCATCCTCGTCGACCGCGACGTGAGCAAGGTGTCGCCAAGCGATCTCGGGCGGACGAAAGTGCTCGAAACCTGGGTCGCAGGAAAGCAGGCTTGGACTAGCGCGGACGCGAAGCCCGCTCGCTGAGCCCTAGCGCTGTCTCGCAGCGCGTTCACTCAACATGCCCGGGGTGAGGATTTGCGGCAGTTCCTCGGGCTTCGCCTTGCCGGGCTCGTACCACAGATAGAGCGGCGCCCCGGCTCGCCCCTGGCTTTCCAAGAAGCGGGTGATCGCTGGATCGCCGTTGGTCCAGTCGCCGACCAACACCTTGACCCCCGCCCTGGCGAACGCCGCGCGGGTCGACTCCCGCTCGATCGCGGCGGCTTCATTGGCTTTGCAGGTCAGACACCAGTCGGCGGTGAAATAGACGAACGCCGGGTGCCCGGCGGCAAGCTCGCGCTGGACCGCCGCTTCGCTCCATACTCCGGCGCCGAGGGGAACGCGCGACGCGGACTGCTGCAGTTGCGGCACGAGCATTGCCGCCGCGCCACTCAGCAATAGCGCGGCGCCGAGCGCCATGAGGCCGCCAGATTCGCCGCGCCGCTGCCGCCTACCCGCCCACGCAAGCAGCAATACCAGCGCCGCGACCGCAGTAAGACCGACACCGAGCGCCGCTATTCCTGCTTGCCGGTAAAGCAACCACAGGCAGCCAACCGCAGTCGCCGCCATCGGGATAGCGAGGAAGCGCTGCAACCGCGCCATCCACGCCCCCGGCTGCGGCAGTCGGCGGCGGAGGGCGGGGACGAACGCGACGACCACGAACGGCAGCGCGAGGCCGAATCCCAGCGCCGCGAACACCGCGATTGATCCGTAGGCGGGCAGCAGCAGGGCAATGCCCAGCGCCGCCCCGAGGAAAGGCCCGGCGCAAGGCGTCGCGACGAACGCAGCCAGGGCGCCGGTACCAAAGCTGCCGGTCGGTCGGGTCTCGCTGCCGATCACTGGCAGCTCGAAGATGCGCAGTAGGTTCAATGTGATCGCGGTGGCGAGCAGCAGAAGGATAACAGTGGTGCGCGGGTCCTGCAGTTGGAATGCCCAGCCGGCCGACCTGCCCCCGGCGCGGATCGCGAGCAGCAGTGCTCCGAGCAGGCCGGTGCCGACGATCGCGCCGCCCGCATAGGCGATCGAATCGCGCCGCGCCGCGCGCTCGTCGCCGCCCGATTTGGCCAAGTGCAACGCCTTCAAGGCAAGGATCGGGAAGACGCATGGCATCAGGTTGAGGAGAATTCCACCGACCAGCGCGCCGAGGATCGCCAGGACGACGGCGTTAAACCCCAGCGCGCCTACGGCGCCGATCGGGCTGCCGCCTGGCGGGACCGCACCGGGCACCGCGACAATCTCCAGCCCGCGACCGTCACCGAGCGCGAGCACGCCGGTCAGCCGCTGTGGGGATCCGCGCCGATGCTTGAGTTCGACCACCAGCGTGTCGCCGACTCGGCGGAAGGTTTGCGGCGCGGCATAATCGATCGGGCCCTCCTCGGCCGGAAAGAAATAGGGCTCGCCGATCGTCACGTTGCGCGGCAACGGGACCGCAATCCCGACCTTCTCACCTTTGATTTCGAACCGTGCGGTGCTGGCGAGCGGTCGCGGCAGAGCGCGGCGCCAATCGTCGAAGCGGGTATTCGCGGTCGGCCGGCCAACCCCGACCGAAAGATCGAGCGCGAAGCTGCCCTTTTCGGGCACGCAGACCTGATCGGTGCAGGCGAGCCAGCGCGCTTCGGCACGGATTGGCAGGTTGTCCGACGCATCGGCGGGAACCTTGAGCCGGGTCAGGATCGCATGGTCGCGCTCGTAGACATAATTGACGATGCCGGCGACCAGCAGCTTCGATGGCACCGGGTAGCGCAATGGTCCGACGCTTGCGCCCCTGGGCAGCGTCCACTGGATCGTCATCGGCAACCCGGCGTCGCCGGGATTGAGCCAGTAGCCGTGCCAGCCCGGGCTGGTGTGCATCAGGATCGCGATCTCCACCTCGCCGCCCGGGTGCGCCGGTCCTTCCGCGACCAGCTCCGGCCGGATCGCGTTGCCGCGCGGCAATTGCGCCAGCGCAGGCTGGGCAATCAGCGCGGCGAACAGAAGGAGAAAGCGAAGCATCGTCGCCCCCGCTAGCATCAGTCGAGGTTGGGGCGAAGCCAGCGTTTGGCGGTGTCGAGGTCGACCCCGCGCCGCACCGCATATTCCTCGAGCTGGTCTTGCCCGATCCGCGCCACGCCAAAATAGGAGCATTCGGGATGGGCGAAGTAGAAGCCTGAAACGGCCGAGGTCGGCCACATCGCGAAATTCTCGGTCAAATCGATCCCCGCCGCGCCTTCGCCGAGCAGCGAGAATAGCAACGGCTTCAAGCTGTGATCGGGACAGGCGGGATAGCCCGGCGCGGGGCGGAAGCCGCTATACTCCTCGCGGATCAGTTGCTCATTGGTCAGCGCCTCGCCCGGTGCATAGCCCCACAGGTCGGCGCGGACGTGCTGGTGAAGCCGCTCGGCGAACGCCTCGGCCAGCCGGTCAGCTAGCGATTTCAGCAATATGTCGCGATAATCGTCATGCTCGGCCTTGAACCGCGCGAGGTGCGGGTCGATGCCATGGATCGCCACCGCGAACCCGCCCAGCCAATCTTCCTCACGCGGGGCGATGAAGTCGGCGAGGCACATGTTGGGGCGGCCGGCGCGCTTCTTGACCTGCTGGCGGAGGAAAGGAAGGCGCGTGCGCTGCTGGTCAAGGACGATAACGTCATCGCCTTCGCGGCGCACCGCGAACAGGCTGGCGACACCCCTAGCCGTCAGCCATTTCTTCTCGACGATCTCCCCCAGCATCGCCTGTGCGTCGGCGAACAGCGAGCGCGCGCTTTCGCCAACCACTTCATCGTCGAGGATCGCCGGATAATTGCCGGCCAATTCCCACGCGCGGAAGAAGGGCGTCCAGTCGATCAGCGGGACAAGGTCGTCGAGGGGCCAGTCGTCGAAGCGGTGCGTACCCGGCTTGGCCGGCCGCGGGCTCGGGCCGTCGTGGACCGGAGTGAAGCCGTTGGCCCGCGCCTCGATCAGCGGCGACAGCTCGCTGTGCCCCCTGCCCGCGCGGCTTTCGCGCAGGGCGCGATAGTCGTTGGCGGTGCGGTGGATCAGTTCGTCGCGGCTGGGCCCGTCGCTGACAAGGGCAGACGCCACCCCGACCGCGCGACTGGCGTCTAGCACATGCACCACCGGCCCCGAGTAAACTGGCTCGATCCTCAGCGCCGTGTGCGCCCGGCTGGTGGTCGCGCCGCCGATCAGCAATGGCCGGGTCATGCCGGCGCGCTGCATCTCCTCGGCGACGGTGACCATTTCATCGAGCGACGGCGTGATCAGCCCAGAAAGCCCGATCATCGCCGCGTCATTCTCGTTGGCGATCTCGAGGATTTTCACCCAAGGCACCATCACCCCCAGGTCGATCACGTCGAACCCGTTGCACTGCAAGACGACGCCGACGATATTCTTGCCGATGTCGTGGACGTCGCCCTTGACCGTGGCCATGACAATGCGGCCCTTCGACGTGTCGACCCCCGGTGCCTTCTCGGCCTCGATGAACGGCAGCAGATGCGCCACCGCCTTCTTCATCACCCGCGCCGACTTGACCACCTGCGGCAGGAACATCTTGCCCGATCCGAACAGGTCGCCGACCAGGTTCATGCCCTGCATCAGCGGGCCTTCGATCACCTCGATCGGCCGCGCGAACAGGTGACGCGCTTCCTCGGTGTCATCGACGACATGGGCATCGATACCCTTGACCAACGCATGCGCCAGCCGCTCCTTGACCGGCCAGCCGCGCCACTCGGCGGCCTGCTTCTCAGCCACCGGGTCGGTCCCGCGATAGCGTTCGGCGAGCACGATCAGCCGTTCTGTCGCATCGCCGCCCGCATTGGGCAGTCGGTCGAAAATGACGTCCTCGCAGGCCTCCCGCAGCTCGGGATCGATCGCGTCATAGACGTCGAGCTGGCCGGCATTGACGATCGCCATGTCGAGGCCGGCGGGGATGGCATAAAATAGGAATACCGAATGCATTGCCCTGCGCACCGGCTCGTTGCCGCGAAAAGAGAAGCTCAAATTCGACAGGCCGCCGGAGATATGGGCGTGGGGGCAGGCCACGCGAATCTCGCGGCACGCCTCGATGAAGTCGATCGCGTAACGGCGATGTTCGTCGATGCCGGTAGCGATGGCGAAGATGTTGGGGTCGAAGATAATGTCTTCGGGCGGGAAGCCGCTCTCCGTCAGCAGCGCATAGGCGCGCTTGCAGATCTCGACCTTGCGCTCCTTGGTGTCGGCCTGGCCAACTTCATCGAAGGCCATCACGACGACAGCGGCGCCATAAGAGCGGACCTTGGCCGCCTGCTCGAGGAACGCCGACTCGCCTTCCTTCATGCTGATCGAATTGACGATCGGCTTGCCCGACACGCATTTGAGACCGGCCTCGATGATGCTCCACTTCGAGCTGTCGATCATCACTGGCACGCGGACGATGTCGGGCTCAGCGGCGAGACGTTTGAGGAAGGTCGACATCGCTTCCTCGCCGTCGAGCAGCGCCTCGTCCATGTTGACGTCGATGATCTGCGCTCCGGCCTCGACCTGATCGCGCGCGACCTCGACCGCGGCGTCATAATCGCCGGCCAGGATCAGTTTCTTGAATTTGGCCGATCCGGTGATGTTGGTCCGCTCACCGATGTTGACAAAGCGCGCGCCGACGGCGGCACCGGTGGAATCGGTCATGCAGCGAGGATCATCGGTTCGAGGCCGGCCAATATTGTTCTCGAAGGTGCGCACGGGACGGCGCGCGGCGTGCAATCGCGCGCCGCCCCGGTGATCGCGGCGATGTGCCGAGGAGTCGTACCGCAGCATCCGCCGACAATGTTGACCAGGCCGGCGTCGAACCATTCCGCCACCTGGCGCGCGGTTTCCTCCGCGCTTTCGTCATAACAGCCAAGCTCATTGGGCAGCCCGGCGTTGGGATAGGCCATCACCAGAGTCTCGGCGGTGGCCGAAAGCGCGGCAAGGTGCGGCCGAAGCTGCGCCGCGCCGAACGAGCAATTGAGGCCGATGGTCAGCGGTCGGGCATGGCGCACGCTCGCCCAGAACGCCTCAACCGTGTGGCCGGAGAGGTTGCGGCCGCTCAAATCGGTCAGAGTCATCGAAATCATGATCGGCAAGTCGCGGCCGAGCGCGGCACCCGCTTCGAGCGCGGCCATGATCGCCGCCTTGGCATTCAACGTGTCGAACACCGTTTCGATCAGAACCGCGTCGACCCCGCCCTCGACCAATGCGTCGATCTGCTCGCGATAAACCGCCTTGACCTCGTCAAAGTCGACTTCGCGATAGCCCGGGTCATTGACCTTTGGCGACAGCGAAAGCGTCTTATTGGTTGGGCCGCAGGCGCCCACGACCCAGCGCGGCTTGCCGTCGGCGGCGGTGGCGGCATCGACCACTTCGCGAATGATCGTCGCCGCGGCGCGGTTGATGTCGACGACCAGATGCTCGGCGCCATAATCGGACTGGCTGATGCGGGTCGCGTTGAAGCTGTTTGTAGCGAGAATGTCCGCCCCGGCATCGACGAAACGCCCGGCGATCGCGCGGATGATATCGGGCCGCGTCAGGTTCAGCAGGTCGTTATTGCCGCGCTGATCATGGTTGAGGGTCAGCTTGCCGCGATAATCGGCTTCCTTCAGCTTCTCGTCCTGAATCATCGTGCCATAGGGGCCGTCCTTGATCAGGATACGGGTCGCGGCGGCGGCGCGGATGGCGGCGGCCACCCCCCCTGAGCCTGTCGAACGGGTCATGCCCTTACTCCCAGCATGTGACAGATGGCGTAGGCCAGCTCGGCACGGTTGAGTGTGTAGAAATGGAAATGGCGAACCCCGCCGGCGTAAAGCTGGCCACACAGTTCGCCGGCTAGCGTCGCCGCGACCAGCTGCCGCGCGGCGGGCAAATCGTCGAGCCCTTCGAACAAATGGTCCATCCATCCGGGGATTGCCGCGCCGCACATCCCGGCGAAACGGCGGGTCTGGGCGACGTTGGACACCGGCAGGATGCCCGGCACGATCTCGATGTCGGCGCCGCGCGCCGCGACCCGGTCGCGAAAACGAAAGAAGCTTTCGGCCGAGAAGAAGAATTGAGTAATTGCCCGGTCGGCGCCGGCGTCGATCTTGCGCAGAAGATTGTCGAGATCGCTATCCGGGCAATCCGAGTCGGGATGCACCTCGGGGTAAGCGGCGACCGAAATGTCGAACGGCGCGACCTGCTTCAGTCCCGCCACCAGCTCGGCGGCGTTGGCATAGCCCTGAGCATGCGGCGCGTATGGCTGGCCGGGCTCGCTGGGGTCGCCGCGCAGCGCGACGACGTGGCGGACGCCCGCTTCCCAATAGGCGCGGGCGACATCGTCGATCTCGCCGCGGCTCGCCCCCACGCAAGTCAAGTGCGCAGCCGGCGTCAAATCGGTGTCGCGCACGATTCGCTCGACCGTCGCGTGCGTCCGCTCGCGGGTCGATCCGCCGGCGCCATAGGTGACCGAGACGAAGCGCGGCCGAAGCGGTGCCAGCGTCTCGATAGAGTGCCACAGCGTTTCGGCCATGGCGTCGGACTTGGGCGGGAAAAATTCGAAGCTGACGGCGATATCGCCGCGCGCCTCGGCGAACAGGGGCGAATGCGCCGCAAGCGCGTCGAGGGCCTGACGGTTCATGCCGCCGCCCTCTGGCGTTTGGCCACCGGCTGGGTCGCGCGCCACAGGATTACCGTCAGCTCGCCGCCTTCGAGCCGCTCGATGCGGTCGAGCTTTAGCCCGGCGGCGGCGAACCAGCCGCGCATCGCGTCGTCCGCAAAGCCGAGGCGAAGGTGCGCGTCCTGCTCGCGCAGCTCGGCCCGCTCGTGCTGGGCAAAATCGATCACTAGCAAGCGCCCGTCCGGCTTCATGACGCGCGCCGCTTCGGCAATTGCCGCGCCCGGTTGCTGGGCAAAATGTAGCACCTGGTGGAGGATGATGCTGTCGGCGCTGCTGGCCGCTAGCGGCAGCGCGTACATGTCGCCCTGGCGAAGGCTGGCCGTGCAAATGCCCGCGGCCTCCAGCTTGACGCGGGCGAGGCGCAGCATGTCCGACGAACGGTCGATGCCGACCGCGCTTCTGGCGCGCGGCGCGAACAGTTCAAGCATCCGTCCGGTGCCAGTACCGATGTCGAGCAGCGCGCCCAGCGGCTTGTCGTCGAGCATCTTCTCGATCGCCCGCTCGACCTCGTCGTCGGGGACGTGCAGCGCGCGAATGCTGTCCCAGGTCGAGGCGCGCGCCTCGAAATAGCGGCGGGCGGCCTCGGCGCGGTCGATCCTGACGGCCTCCAGCCGCGCATTGTCGCCGGCGAACAAGGCTTCCGCTTCCCCGTCGGCCCAGCCCGCGAACAGGTCGAACAGGGGTGCCGAGCGAGCCGTTTCCGCCAGCTGAAGGAAGACCCAACTTCCTTCCTTGCGCCGGCCGACAAGCCCGGCGTCGCTCAGGATCCGCACGTGGCGCGATACCCGCGGCTGGCTTTGCCCTAAGACCTGCGCCAGCTCGCCGACCGACAATTCCATCGTTTTCAGCAGGACGACGGTTCGCAGCCGCGTCGGGTCGGCCAACGCCTGGAAAAGGGCGGCAAGGGGAAGTTCTCTGCTCACGGAATAACGATATAAACATGTCTTTATATCCGTCAATCACCGAGAGCATCACCGGTCGTTTGGCGCCCGGCCGCAAATGACGATTGCGTGACGCAAGGCACATCTATATTCCGGCGCGCTGGCCTGACCTCTTTTTTAGTGGCAGGCCGAGCCGGACTGACCGTCGCAAGAGGGCTGGTCCCCATAAGCAAGGAATGGAACGATCATGAAGAAGGTTGCACTGACCGTTGCGGTCCTCGCGCTCGGCCTAGCCGCGTGCGAAACGAAAACTGAGAATGCGGTTGAGAACGTCGCCGTCGAAAACGCTGTCGAAGCCGATGCGATGGCCGCCGACAATGCGGTCGACAATGCGCTCGACGCGGCTGGCAATGCCACGGAGAACGCCGGCAACGCCGTTGAAAACGCTGCCGACGCGACTGCGAACGCCGCCGACAACGCGATGTAATTTCGCGCTGTCGCGTCTTTCGGATGCGATAGGAGGGCCGTCCGCTGGTTCAGCGGGCGGCCCTTTTTCATGGAGAGAGAATGCCAATGCGTCTGCTTCTCCTGTTGATCCTTCTGGCGGCTTGCCAGCGAGAGGAGACGGTCGCGCCGCCGACCGCGGAGGAGCACCAGCGCCTGGACGATGCCGAATCGATGCTGGACAATCTCGCCAACGAAGAAGGGCCGGCGAACGCTTCCGCGCCCTCCGGCCCTTCAAACTAGCTGGCAACTCGGACTTAGAAGTCCATTCCGCCCATGCCGCCCATGCCGCCGCCGCCCATCGGCATTGCCGGCTTGTCCTCGGGAAGCTCACTGACCGCCGCTTCGGTGGTGATCAGCAGGCCGGCGACCGAAGCTGCGTCCTGGAGCGCAGTGCGCACGACCTTGGTCGGGTCGATCACGCCGGCTTCGACGAGGTTTTCGTATACCTCGGTCTGAGCATTGAAGCCCGTCGTCTCGTCATCCTCGCGCAGCAGGTTGCCGGCGACGACGGCGCCGTCGTAGCCCGCATTCTGCGCGATCTGGCGAAGCGGGGTCTGCAATGCCTTGCGGATGATATCGATGCCGCGGGTCTGGTCGTCGTTGGCGCCCTTCATGTCGTTCAACGACTTGGTCGCGTAGAGCAGGGCGGTCCCGCCACCAGGAACGATGCCTTCCTCGACCGCGGCGCGGGTCGCGTGGAGCGCGTCGTCGACGCGGTCCTTGCGCTCCTTGACCTCGACCTCAGACGCGCCGCCGACCTTGATCACGGCCACGCCGCCGGCGAGCTTGGCAAGACGTTCCTGCAGCTTTTCCTTGTCGTAATCGCTGGTGGTGTTTTCGATCTGCTGGCGGATCGCCTCGGTGCGCGCCTTGATCGTCTCATGCGTGCCCGATCCATCGACAAGCGTGGTGTTGTCCTTGTCGATCGTCACGCGCTTCGCGGTGCCGAGCATCTCGACCGTGACATTCTCCAGCTTGATGCCGAGGTCTTCCGAGATCATCTCGCCGCCGGTGAGGATCGCGATATCCTCGAGCATCGCCTTGCGGCGATCGCCGAAGCCGGGCGCCTTGACCGCCGCAACCTTAAGACCGCCGCGCAGCTTGTTGACGACCAGCGTGGCCAGGGCCTCGCCCTCGATGTCCTCGGCGATGATCAGCAGCGGACGGCCCGACTGAACGACCGCTTCCAGGATCGGGAGCATCGCCTGCAGGTTCGACAGCTTCTTCTCGTGGATCAGAATGTAGGGATCCTGAAGCTCGACCGACATTTTCTCGGGGTTGGTGATGAAGTAGGGCGAGAGATAGCCGCGGTCGAACTGCATGCCTTCGACGACATCAAGCTCGAACTCGAGGCCCTTGGCCTCCTCGACGGTGATGACGCCTTCCTTGCCGACCTTGTCCATCGCCTCGGCGATCTTTTCGCCGACGATGGTGTCGCCGTTGGCGGCAATGCTGCCGACCTGGGCGACTTCCCTCGATCCGGCGACCGGCTTCGAGCGGCCCTTGAGATCCTCGACGACCCTGGTGACGGCGAGGTCGATGCCGCGCTTCAGGTCCATTGGGTTCATGCCGGCCGCGACCGACTTCATGCCTTCGCGGACGATCGCCTGAGCTAGCACGGTGGCGGTGGTCGTGCCGTCGCCGGCGATGTCGTTGGTCTTCGAGGCGACCTCTCGCAGCATCTGCGCGCCCATATTCTCGAACTTGTCCTTGAGCTCGATTTCCTTGGCGACGGTGACGCCGTCCTTGGTGATGCGCGGAGCGCCATAGCTCTTGTCGATGACGACGTTGCGGCCCTTCGGCCCCAACGTGACCTTGACCGCGTCGGCGAGGATGTCGACGCCGCGCAGGATGCGCTCACGCGCGTCGCGGCTGAATTTTACGTCCTTGGCTGCCATGTGGCTACCCTTTCAAACTGTTTGAATGTTCTCAATGTTCGCACTGATGCACCAGTTGTGCGCCAGCTTTCGAAGTCAGCCGACGATCCCCAGGATGTCGCTTTCCTTCATGATGATCAGGTCTTCACCGTCGATCTTGACCTCGGTGCCCGACCATTTGCCGAACAATATCTTGTCGCCGGCCTTCACTTCGAGCGGATGGATCTCACCTGCTTCGTTGCGAGCACCGGTGCCGGCTGAGACAACTTCGCCTTCCTGCGGCTTTTCCTTGGCGCTATCGGGAATGATGATCCCGCCCTTGGTTTTTTCGTCGGCCTCGACCCGGCGGACGAGGACTCGATCGTGAAGCGGCCTAAAACCCATGTTGCTTAACCCTCTTTGCATCTTGGTATGTTGTGGCGCTTGGCACTCGCATTGGACGAGTGCCAGCGATGCAGAGCATATGGGTCGTCCGATCCTATTCGTCAACGGCATCTGGCCACGCTCATCGATGGTCTGCGCGGCCAACGTCCGGCAGCCACGTCTATATCAGGATTTGGCGGGCAGCAGCCCGATCGCCGCGAGGCGCGACCAGCGCCAGATCATCAGCGCGGCGACGATTGCGAGGCCAATCGCCAGTCCGGTCCAGATGCCGACCCCGGCCCAGCCGCGCGAGAACGCCAGCCAGGCGCCGACGCCGATGCCGATCGCCCAATAGCCAATGAAAGTGAAGACCATCGGCACACGCGTGTCGTGGAGCCCGCGCAGCATGCCCGCGCCGACCACCTGCGCGCCATCGACAACCTGGAAGATGGCGGCGATGCCGAGAAAAGAGACGCCGAGGGCGATCACCCTCGCATTGGCCGGCGTGTCTGCGAGAAACAGCGTCATGAGGTCGCGCGGGATGGCCCAGATCGTCAGCGCCATCAGCCCCATGAAGCTGACGCCGAGGGCCCAGGCGGTCCAGCCGGCGCGGCCGATCGCGACGCGGTCACCTTGCCCGAGGAACAAGCCGACGCGGACCGTCGCTGTTTGGCTAAGGCCCCAAGGGACCATGAACGACAGCGCCGCGATCTGCAGAGCAACGGCATGCGCGGCGACCGATTCGGCGTTGATCAGGCCCATCAGATAGGCGGCGGCGCTGAACACCCCGCCCTCAAACCCCATCGCTAGCCCGATCGGCAGGCCGAGCCGCCACATCCGGCCGTAGCGCGGCCAATCGGGGCGCCACAGGCGGCCGAACAAGTGGAAACGGCGGAACTGACGGTCGGTGACGATCACCACCGCGAGCAACGCGGCGAGCAATGCCCAAACGATCGAGCTGGCCAGGCCACCGCCGAAGATACCGAGTCGGGGCAGGCCGAAGCGGCCGAAGATGAGGCCATAGCCGAGCGCGAAATTGACGACGACCCCGCCCAGGCTGATCGCCAGCACCCAGCCCGGCCGCTGGAGCGCCGAGACGAAGTTGCGCATTGCCTGAAAGAGCAAGAAGGGCAGCATCGACCAGAGATAGCCGTGGAGGAAGCGCTCGGCGTCGGCGGCGAGCGCCGGCTCCTGCCCCAGCGCGCGAATGATCGGCGCACTGTGGTAGAGGATTAGCCAGACGGGAAGCGTGACGGTCGCGACCAGCCAGAAGGACTGGCGAAACGTGCGCCGTACTTCGCGCACCGCGTGCCGCCTGGTCCCCAAGGCAGTCGCCATCATCGGCGAGGAGGCGGTGACCAGGCCGAGGCAGATCAGACTGAAGGCGAAGTTCAAGTTGATGCCGAGCGCCGCGGCGGCGAGCTGGCGCGGTCCGAGCCAGCCCATCAGCACCACGTCGCTCGCCTGGATCGCCGCCATGGTCAGGTTGGCGAGGATCAACGGCCAGGCGAGCGACAGGGTAGCGCGGAGTTCGGCGCGCCAAGCGCGAGTCTCTGTCAGATTTCGGGAGAGGGTAACGGCGCGGGACGACATCGGCCGTCATTGCGAGGAACGCAGTGACGAAGCAATCCCAGGTTACGCGGCCGGATTGCTTCGCTTCGCTCGCAATGACCGAGATGTTTCGCTAGGCGTCTGCGAAACTTCGGGAGTTTGGCGATGCGGTTCGTTCGCGCGGTGTGGAAATTGCTGGTCGGCATCAAGGACGTGCTGGTCCTGATCTTCATGTTGATGTTCTTTGGCCTGCTCTACGCGGTACTGTCCGCGCGGCCGACGGCGATCAGCGATGGGGTGCTGGCGATGGACCTCGATGGGGTGGTGGTCGAGCAGGCCGCGCGGCCCAGCCCATTCTCAAGTGTCGTCGGGACCGGCAAGGTCACCCAGGAGTTCGCTCTTCGCGACTTGACCGAAGCGCTCGATTCGGCGCGTACCGATGACCGGGTCAAGGCCGTCGCGCTCGACCTCGACGGGTTCCTCGGCGGCGGTCAGGCGGCGCTGGCCGCGCTGGGCGAGAAGCTTGACGCGGTGCGCAAGGCGGGCAAGCCGGTGGTCGCCTTCGCCGCCGGCTATACCGACGATCGCTATCAGCTGGCGGCGCATGCCTCCGAAGTGTGGATGCCCGAATTGGGGGCGATGGCGGTCGCCGGGCCGGGCGCCACTAATCTTTATTACAAGGGGCTGCTCGACAAGCTTGGCGTGGCGGTCAACGTCTATCGCGTTGGCACCTACAAGGCGGCGGTCGAGCCCTTTACGAGGAGCGACATGTCGCCCGAAGCGCGCGAGAATGCGCAGGCCCTCGGCGACGCCCTGCTCGAAACGTGGAAACAGGACGTCAGGCGCGGGCGGCCCGCCGCGGCGGCCGGGCTCGACCGCCTGCTAGCCGATCCGGTGGGGGTAGCTCGGCAAGCCAATGGCGATCTCGCCAGGGCCGCGCTCAACCTCAAGTTGATCGACCGGATCGGCGAGCGCCGCGCTTATGAAGCGCGACTGGCCAAGCTGGGCGGCGCCGACGCAACCGCGCCGCACGGCTACAAGCGGATCAAACTGGGCGCCTATGAAGATCAGCTGAGCGACGACAAGGGACCCATCGGCGTGATCACGATCGCCGGGACGATCGTCGACGGCAAGGCTGGACCGGGGACGGCCGGCGGCGATACCATCGCCGCGGCGATCGAGAAGGGGTTAGCCAAGAACGATCTCAAGGCGCTGGTCGTGCGCATCGACAGCCCCGGCGGATCGGTCATGGCGTCCGAGCGGATCCGTCAGGCCCTGCTCGCCGCCAAGGAAAAGAAGCTGCCGATCGTGGTGTCGATGGGCAGCGTCGCCGCGTCCGGCGGCTATTGGGTGGCGATGCCCGGCGATTTCGTCTTCGCCGAGCCGTCGACCATCACCGGATCGATTGGCGTGTTCGGCATCCTGCCCAGCTTCCAGGGCACACTCGGCAAGCTCGGCGTCGGCGCCGACGGGATCAGGACGACGCCGCTGTCAGGCGAGCCGGACCTCCTCAAGGGGCCGTCACCGGCCGCCGGCGCAATCATCCAGGCGGGGGTCGATCAAATCTATGCAAAATTCCTCGGCATCGTCGCCCAGGCGCGGCGCAAGTCGCCGGCCGACATCGACCGGATCGCCCAGGGACGCGTGTGGGACGGCGGTACCGCGCGCCAGCTCGGCCTGGTGGACGGGTTCGGCGGAATGGACGACGCGATCGCCAAAGCGGCGGCGCTCGCCAAGCTGGGCGAGGATGAGCGCGGGTTGACCAATCTCGAGCGCGAACCAGACTTCACCGACACGCTGGTGGGCTTGTTCGCGGGCGCCGAGGAGAGCGACGATGCGACCGGCTCCGAGGCCTTGGCAACGCTGGCGCCGGCATCCGAGTCGCTGGTCGCACGCGCCTTGGCCGATGTCCGCGAGATATTGTCGGGGCCGGTCCTTCAGGCGCGCTGCCTTGCCTGTCCGCCGGGCACGGCGGCGGCGCGGCTGACCACCGACGATCGCGGATTGCTGGCGCGCTGGCTCAGCTGGGGTTGAGCGGCTTGCGCCGTTTGCGACGACGAATGGTCAGGGGCAGGATGACCAGCGCCAGCAAAACCATGCCGAGCGACAATAGGGCGAAGGTCACGATCCACGGATTGTTGATGTCCTCGCGGCCCTGCAGGTCCATGATGTGCAGGCCCCACATGAAATCGTAAAACCGCCACCAGCGGGTTCGCCGGGCGACGATCTCGCCGGAACCGGCATCGACGTAGAAATGGGTGCCGTCATCGAGAACCACTCGCCAGCCGTCCATCGCTCGGCGCAGTTCGAGCGGCGGGCTTGCGCGGCCCACACGGCTGGTTTCGACAATCTTCGCCGGACCGGTGTAGCGCGAGGTCACCTCGCGCGCGGCGTCGGCCGGGCCGAGCGTCGGCAGCAACGCCCCCGTCGCGGGATCGGCAAGGCGCGATCCTCCGTCGGCGAATGCGATCACCCAGCGCGGCCCCGATGCGCGGGATTCGAGACGGAGCGAGGCAATCGCCCGGCCCTCGATGACGGGCGCGGCGAAGCCCGCGGTCGAGGTAATAGGTGCAGGGTCGCGGATCAGCGCTGTGCCGCGCACCTCGTCGATTGGTTTGGCGACCATCACCACGCCCGACAGGGTCCACAGCAGCATCGGCACGCCGACCAGCCAGCCGAGCCAGACGTGCCAGCGGCGCAGCCTGCGTCTTACCGTGACCAAGAAGAATCTCCCCCGCCTACAGGCCGATGCGGCGGTTGATCCGAAAGCTCGCCCCCAAGCCTCGGCGCCGAATCGGCAAGCGCTGTTGTCTAGCGGGGCCCAACGGAAACGCCATGCATTTTTAGTCCGAATTAAGTTTCAAGTGTGACCGATGATGTAGTTGTTGATGAGGGTCGCGCCTCCCTTTCTGCGGACGGACAAGGCGAATTCGCGCCGGTCGGTGCCGTTGATATGAGCAGTTCGGCCAATGCGTCGGCCAGCGGATCGCCAACCCGGTCAACCGGCACCGCCCCCTAGAATCTGGGTTCCCTGCACCACCATCGTCGCGTCATAGGGCGCTTCCGGATGGGTCGGATGGGACGTAGCAGATTTACGCGACGTCCCCCGCCGGGCACCACGGATCAGTCTGCCAAACTCAGCCTTTGACTGAGGTCGCTCACCAGGCGTTTGCGGCTGCTGTGCGGATATTCGGCCGGGGAAAAAGGCATTGCGGCGCTGGCATACTGATCGATCAGCGGCGCCAGTCCTTCGCGGTCGAGTGGTTCAGCGCCTTCGCACAAAGCGCTCAATTTTTCCTGGAGCACCTCCTTGCGCGCGATCGACCGCACCGATCCTGACTCGGCGACGCACAAGGCAAATACCCCATCCAGGAAATAGCCCCACATCGAATCGAGCCGCGCTGCAAGCCCCGGCAACGGCTCGCCGTCTTCGTCGAACGCATCGGGTAAGCGGTGGATGGTTCGGTCGGCGTCGGCCAGCGCCCGAGCCATTTCTTCGCGAAAAGCCGGTTCGAGCGACGCGCCCCCTGATGCCCGGTCGAGCCATTGCTTCTGCGACGGAGCGAAGTAGCGGCCGGCGGGAACGCCATCGTTGGGAAGGTCGCCGAACGCCGCCGAAACAATGCGGTTGGCCAGGACGGTGTAAGATGGCGCGGGCACGGCGCCGGCCGCGACCAACCGGTCGAGCTCGTCGACCGACAGTCCGCTGCCCTCGGCGATAACGGACGCCTCTCGAAAATATCGGTCGAGATAATTCCGCATTGTGCTCATCGACTACTCCATCAGATGTGAATCGGCTTCCCCTGAACCGCCATCGCCGCTTCCTTGATCGCCTCGGCGTGCGTCGGGTGGGCGTGGCAAGTGTAGGCGATGTCCTCGCTGGTCGCGCCGAACTCCATTGCCAGGGTCGCTTCGGCGATCAGCGTGCCAGCGAGGCTCGAGATGATCCACACCCCAAGCACGCGGTCGTTCTTGGCGTCGGCGATGACCTTGACGAAGCCGTCGGTGTCGCGGTTGGTCTTGGCGCGGCTGTTGGCCATGAACGGGAATTTGCCGACCTTGATGTCGTGGCCCTTTTCCTTCGCCTGTTCCTCCGACAGGCCGACCCCGGCGATCTCCGGATAGGTGTAGACCACCGACGGGATGACGTCGTGATTGACGATGCCGGTCTGGCCGGCGATGTTTTCGGCGGCGGCGATGCCCTCGTCCTCGGCCTTGTGGGCGAGCATCGGGCCGGGAATGACGTCGCCGATCGCCCATATGCTGGGCACCTTGGTCCGGAAATCGTGGTCGGTTTCGACCTGGCCCTGCTTGTTGGTGGCCAGCCCGACCTTATCGAGGCCGAGGCCTTCGGTGTTGGGCCGCCGCCCGATCGAGACGAGCACCGCGTCGGCCTCGATCGTCGAAGCTTCCCCACCTTTGGCCGGTTCGACGGTCAGCGTCGCCTTGCCGTTCGCGACCGTGGCGCCGGTGACCTTGGTCCCGGTCCTGATGTCGAAGCCCTGCTTCTTAAAGATTTTCGCCGATTCCCTGCGAATTTCCTCGTCCATACCGGGCAAGATCTGGTCGAGATATTCGACCACCGTGACCTTGGCGCCGAGCCGCCGCCAGACGCTGCCGAGCTCAAGCCCGATCACGCCCCCGCCGATGACGACGAGATGCTGAGGCACTTTGGGCAGCGCGAGTGCTCCGGTCGAATCGACGATCACGCCCGCATCATTGTCGACCTCGACTCCGGGCAGCGGCGTGACGGATGATCCGGTGGCGATTATGATGTTCTTCGCGGTGACGGACTTGCCCGCGACATTAATCGCGTTCGGCCCCTCGAAGGTCGCATAGCCCTTGAGCCAGTCGACCTTGTTCTTCTTGAACAGAAACTCGATCCCACCGGTCAACTCTTTGACCGCCTTGGCTTTCTCGGCGTGCATCTGATCGAGATTGAGCGCGACGCCCGACAGATCGATCCCGAACTTGGTCAGCGCGCCCGAATGGGCTTCCTCGTAAAGCTGCGACGAATGAAGCAGCGCCTTCGACGGGATGCAGCCGACGTTGAGGCAGGTCCCGCCCAGCGTCTCGCGACCCTCGGCGCAGGCAGTCTTCAGCCCGAGCTGCGCCGCGCGGATCGCGGCGACATAGCCGCCTGGGCCCGAGCCAATGACGATGAGGTCGTAGTCGTAAGTATCGGCCATCTTGTTTCCCTAAAGGTCGATCAGAAGGCGCGTCGGGTCTTCGATCGCTTCCTTGACGCGGACCAGGAAGGTGACTGCTTCGCGGCCGTCGATCAGGCGATGGTCGTAGCTAAGCGCGAGATACATCATCGGGCGGATGACGACCTGGCCGTCCTTGGCCACGGGCCGGTCCTCGATGCGGTGCATGCCGAGCACTGCCGATTGCGGCGGGTTGATGATCGGGGTCGACATCAGGCTACCGAACACGCCGCCGTTGGAGATGGTGAAGGTGCCCCCCTTCATGTCCTCGGCGGTGAGCGCGCCGTCCTTGGCCTTCTTGCCATAGGCGGCGATGGCCTTTTCGATCTCGGCGAAGCTCATCCGGTCGGCATTGCGCACGACGGGGACGACCAGGCCTTTCGGGGCCGACACCGCGACCGAGACGTCAAGATAGTCGTGATAGACGATCTCGTCCCCCTCGATCCGGGCGTTGACCGACGGAACGTCCTTGGCGGCGAGCGCGACGGCTTTGACGAAGAAGCCCATGAAGCCGAGGCGGATGCCGTGCTTTTTTTCGAACAAATCCTTGTAGCGCGCGCGGGCGTCGATCACCGCGCTCATGTCGACATCGTTGAAGGTGGTCAGCAGCGCCGCCGTGTTTTGCGCTTCCTTCAGGCGAGTGGCGATGGTCTGCCGCATCCGCGTCATCTTGACGCGTTCTTCACGCCGTTCTTCGTTCCCCGGCAAAGGCCGGGGTCCAGGAGCCGCAGGCTTCAAATCCGGTGATGCGGGCGCTTTCGCCTCCGGCGCCTGGGCCCCGGCCTGCGCCGGGGAACCAGAGTCCTTAACCTTCGCCGCCGCGAGCACATCGTCCTTGGTCAGCCGGCCGTCCTTGCCACTGCCCTTGATCGCCGACGGGTCGACATGAAGTTCGAGCACCGCGCGGCGGACCGCGGGCGACAGAGTCAGTGCTTCGGTAGCAACGGCGGCAGAAGGCGCCTGCTCCGGGACCTGCTCCGGCGCATGCTCGTCGTCGCGCGGCAGGGGCGTCTCGGCCGGGCCGGCCGGGTTGGTCGGCGCTTCGCTGGCCTCAGCAGGCGCCGCTACAGCTGCCCCGCCATCGCCGACGCGCGCGATAATCGCGCCAACCGCGACAGTGTCGCCTTCCTTGCCCAGCTGCTCGGCCAGCGTGCCCGCCACCGGTGACGGGACCTCGACCGCGACCTTGTCGGTTTCGAGGCTGACGATCGGCTCGTCGAGCGCAACCGCGTCGCCCGGCGCCTTGAGCCACTGGCCGATCGTCGCCTCGGTGATCGATTCGCCCAGCGTCGGGACCTTTACGTCGGTGGCCATGATAATCCTTACGAAGCGTTGGCGGTGGCGGAGCCTGCCGCGCTGCTATGCCCCAGCGCGTCGGCAATCAAGGCCGCTTGCTCTGCGGCGTGACGCTTGGCGAGGCCAGTAGCGGGCGACGCGGCGGCGGCGCGACCGGCATATCGCGGCCGCATCCCGCTGTGCCCGATCTCGGCGAGGCAGGCCTCGATCCGCTCCTTGGCGAAGAACCAGGCGCCGTCATTCTTGGGTTCTTCCTGCGCCCAGACCACGGCCTCGAGCTTTGGCATCGCCGCGAAACGCTTGACCAAGGGTTCGGCCGGGAACGGGTATAGTTGTTCGATACGGACGATCTCTGTGTGCTTGTCGCCGGCCGCGTCGCGCGCCTCCATCAGCTCGTAGCCGATCTTGCCGCTGCACAGCACGGCGCGCCGCGTTTCGCCCGTCGCCGGCGGGTTCAGGTCGCTGAGAATTCTTCGGAAATGGCCTTCCCCGATGAAATCCTCGCGCTTCGATACCGCCAGCTTGTGCCGAAGCAGCGACTTGGGCGTCATGATGATCAGCGGCTTGCGGAAATCGCGAAGCATCTGCCGGCGCAGAATATGGAAATAATTGGCCGGGGTGGTGCAGTTGGCGACCTGGATATTATCCTCGGCACAAAGCTGCAAAAAGCGCTCGGGCCGGGCCGAGCTATGTTCCGGCCCCTGCCCTTCATAGCCGTGCGGAAGCAGCAGCGTCAGGCCCGAAGCACGCAGCCACTTGGCCTCGCCCGCGGCGACGAATTGGTCGATGACCGTCTGGGCGCCGTTGGCGAAGTCGCCAAATTGGGCCTCCCACAGCACCAAGGTGCGCGGGTCGGTGATCGAATAGCCATATTCGAAGCCCAAAACGCCAAACTCGGACAGTGGGCTGTCGCGCACTTCGAAGCGCGGGCCGACGTCCGACCGGTCATTGATCTGGCGCAGCGGGATATATTTCTCGCCAGTCTTCTGATCGACCCAGACGGCGTGGCGCTGCGAAAAGGTGCCGCGGCCCGAATCCTGGCCGGACAGCCGCACCGAGTAGCCGTCTTCGACCAGACTACCGTAGGCAAGTGCCTCCGCGGTCGCCCAGTCGATCCCCTCCCGACCATCGAGCGTCTTCTTCTTGACCTCAAGGATGCGGCCCAGCGTTTTGTGGATCGTCAGGCCGGGGGGAACGGTCGTCAGCAGCGACGACAGCCGAGCATAGAGGGCTTCGTCGATCGCCGTATTGACGTTGCGGCGCGCATCGACCGGTTCGCCCGGGCGGCCCAGGCCTTGCCAGCGTCCTTCGAACCAGTCGGCCTTGTTGGGCAGGTAGCTAGTTCCCGCCTCGAACTCGGCTTCCAGATGGGCCGTGAACTGCTTGGTGGCATTGTCGACCCACGCCTCGTCGATGACGCCTTCCGCGATCAGCCGCTTGCCGTAAATCTCGCTGATCGGCGGATGCTTGGCGATCGCGGCGTACATCAGCGGCTGGGTAAAGCTCGGCTCGTCGCCCTCGTTGTGGCCGAAGCGGCGATAGCACCACATGTCGATGACGATGTCGCGGTTGAACCGCTGCCGATATTCAATTGCCAGCTTGCAGGCGAAGGTGACGGCTTCCGGATCGTCGCCGTTGACGTGGAGGATCGGCGCCTGGACCGATTTGGCGATGTCCGACGGATAAGGCGAAGACCGGCCGAACTGGGGCGAGGTTGTGAAGCCGACCTGGTTGTTGATGACGAAGTGGATCGTCCCGCCAGTGCCATAGCCGGGCAGGCCGGAAAAGCCGAAGCATTCGGCGACGATCCCCTGTCCCGCGAAGGCCGCGTCGCCATGGAGCAAAAAGGGAAGGACCGTGTCGCCATGCTTGTCGCCGGCGAGGGTCTGGGCCGCGCGGCTCTTGCCGAGCACGACCGGGTCGACCGCTTCCAGGTGCGAGGGGTTGGGGACGAGGCTCAAATGGACCTTGTTGCCGTCGAATTCGCGGTCCGACGACGTGCCGAGATGATATTTGACATCGCCCGACCCACCGACGTCGGCCGGGTTGGTTGCGCCGCCGGCGAATTCGTGGAAGATCGCGCGGTAGGGCTTGCCCATGACGTTGGCGAGGACGTTCAGGCGCCCGCGGTGGGACATGCCGAAGGTGATCTCGACGACCCCCATCTGCCCGCCGTACTTGATGATCGATTCAAGCGCCGGGATCGCGCTTTCGCCGCCATCGAGGCCGAAGCGCTTGGTGCCGACATATTTGCGGGCGAGGAATTTCTCCCATTGCTCGCCGTGGATGACTTTTTCGAGGATCGACTGCTTGCCTTCGGGGGTGAAGCTGATTTCGGCCGCCTTGCCCTCGATCCGTTCCTGAAGGAAGCGCCGCTCGGCGATGTCATTGATGTGCATATATTCGACGCCGACCGGGCCGCAATAATTGCCCTTCAGCACGCCAAGCATCTCACGCAGGCTGGCGCTGTCGAAGCCCAGCGTGCCGCCGAGCCAGATTTTGCGATCGAGATCGTCTTCGGTGAAGCCGTGGAACGACGTGGTCAGTTCGGGAACCTCGTCGTGATGCGCGAGGCCGAGGGGGTCAAGCTTGGCGGCGAGATGCCCGCGCACGCGGTAGCTGCGGATCAGCATCATCGCGCGGATCGAATCCTCCGCTGCGCAGCAGATCGAGGCATCGTCCGTGACACCGGTCGCGGCGGCCGCCGAGCGAGCCGCGTCGGCGACCTCCTCGACCGTTGCCTCGGTCGGGTCGAGGCCGAGATTGTTAGCGTCGAGCTGGCTCACCGGCCAGTTCGCCCGCGCCCAGCTCGGGCCCTGCTCGCGATCGATCGACATTGACATTTGATCAGTCATTCATCTCTCGTTCCCCGGCGGAGGCCGGGGTCCAGGCCGGCGGCAGCCGGGGTCAAAACAAGGTCGGATAAAGATCAACCCAATCAAGATTTCGTTCCTCGATTTGCTTAATCTTCCAGGGCCGCTTCCACTCCTTCATCCGCAGTTCGCGCTGGCGGGCTTCCTGCAAATCGTCAAATGCTTCGAACCATACTAGCAGCGTGCAACCATGGTCCTTTGTGAAACCGTTGATCAGGCCTTCGCGATGTTCATAGCCGCGTTTGATAGGGTCGCTGGTCGCGCCAATGTAGATCGTTCCATTCCTGCCGCTCGCCATGATGTAAACGAAGCCGGCTTTCATTCATCCTCCACTAATCGCAGCCTTCGGCTCCTGGACCCCGGCCTACGCCGGGGAACCACTCAGCAATGCCTTCAACGTCGTGCCCAGCTCAGATGGGCTTGGCGACACGGTTATTCCAGCCGCCTCCATCGCCGCGATCTTGTCTTCAGCCCCGCCCTTGCCGCCGGCGACGATCGCACCGGCATGGCCCATGCGGCGACCGGGCGGTGCGGTCAGCCCGGCGATGAAGCCCACGGTCGGCTTGGAACGGCCGCGTTTCGCTTCGTCGGCAATGAACTGCGCGGCGTCCTCTTCGGCGCTGCCCCCGATCTCGCCGATCATGATGATGCTCTTGGTCGCCTCGTCGGCGAGAAACAGTTCGAGAACGTCGATGAAGTTGGTGCCGTTGACCGGGTCGCCGCCGATGCCGACCGCGGTGGTCTGGCCGAGCCCCTCGTGGGTTGTCTGGAATACCGCCTCATAGGTTAGCGTGCCCGAGCGCGAGACGACGCCGACGCTGCCCTTTTTGAAGATATTGCCCGGCATGATGCCGATCTTGCATTCCTCGGGGGTCAGCACGCCGGGGCAGTTGGGCCCGATGAGGCGCGACTTCGATCCGCTGAGCGCGCGCTTGACCTTGACCATGTCGAGCACCGGAATGCCTTCGGTGATAGCGACGATCAGTGGCACCCCGGCGTCGATCGCTTCGAGGATCGAATCCGCCGCGAAGGGCGGCGGCACGTAGACTACCGAAGCGGTCGCACCAGTCACCTCAATGGCCTCGCGGACGGTGTTGAACACGGGAAGGCCGATGTGCGTCGTCCCGCCCTTCGCCGGTGTCACGCCGCCAACCATCTGCGTGCCGTAAGCCAGCGCCTGTTGAGTGTGGAAAGTCCCAGTTTCGCCGGTCATTCCCTGGGTGATGACCTTGGTGTTCCGGTTGACGAGAATGCTCATTGGGCGAGGCTTCCGTCAATCGCCTTGCATGCGACCAGCAATTCCTTGACCGCGTCGACGCTGACGGTGAAATTCTTCTGCGCTTCGTCGTCGAGTTCGATTTCGACGATCTTCTCCACCCCGCCCGCACCGATAACGATCGGAACGCCGACGTAGAGGTCGTTGACGCCGTACTGGCCGGTGAGGTTGGCGGCGGCGGGGAGGACGCGCTTCTTGTCCTTCAAATAGCTCTCGGCCATCGCGATCGCGGCGGTGGCCGGGGCGTAGAAGGCACTGCCGTTGCCGAGCAAGGCGACAATCTCCCCGCCGCCGCCCCGCGTGCGTTTGACGATCGCGTCGATTGTTTCCTGGGTCGACCAGCCTATCTTGATGAGGTCGGGGATCGGGATGCCGGCAACAGTTGAATATTGGACGATCGGGACCATCGTGTCGCCGTGCCCGCCCAGCACGAAGGCGGTGACGTCCTCGACGCTGACCCCAAATTCCTCGGCCAGAAAATGGCGGAAACGCGCGCTGTCGAGCACGCCCGCCATGCCGACGACCATCTTGTGCGGCAGGCCTGAAAATTCGCGCAGCGCCCACACCATCGCGTCGAGCGGATTGGTGATGCAGATCACGAAGGCGCCCGGCGCGTGCGTCTTGATGCCTTCGCCGACCGCCTTCATCACTTTCAAATTGATGCCGAGCAGGTCGTCACGGCTCATGCCCGGCTTGCGCGCGATCCCGGCGGTGACGATGCATACGTCGGCGCCCGCGATGTCGGCATAATCGTTCGAGCCCTTGAGGCTCACGTCATAGCCATCGACCGGCGCGGCCTGCGATATGTCGAGCGCTTTGCCCTGCGGCGTTCCCTCGGCGATGTCGAACAGGACGATGTCGCCAAGCTCGCGCATCGCCGCCAAATGGGCGAGCGTGCCGCCGATCATCCCGGCGCCGATCAGCGCGATCTTCTTGCGTGCCATGGGCTAAGCTTGCCTTTCGTCGTGATGGATGCAAGCGGTCCAAAGCCGCGTGCGGCGCCCGCTTAGCGGCATGACGCGACCCGGGCAACCGCGAGCTAAGGGAACGAGTCGGCGATCGGGCGGTTTTCTGGATGAATGGGACGGTCACGAGCCGTTCAGGGGCTTGCCTCCAGGATCGGATCATTATGAAAAACATCATCATCCTCGCGAGCGCCGCAGCGTTCGCCTTCACCGCCCCGGCCTATGCCAAACCAGGCCATGGCAACAAAGGGCACGGTGACCACGGCTATTCGCAGGGCTATGGCAACTGCCCGCCCGGGCTCGCCAAGAAGCACAATGGCTGCTTGCCCCCGGGTCAGGCAAAAAAACACTACAGCATCGGCCAGCGGTTGCCTTATGGCTACAACCGTTTCACGCCGTACGACCAGATCCCCTACGATCTGCGGCGCCAATATGATTTGAACAATGATTATCGCTACATCTATCGCGATGATTATCTCTACCAGGTCGACCCGACGACGCTGGTCGTGCGCCAGATTTTGAACTCGATTATCCGCTAAGTTCTAGCGATAGCGGCTGAGTGCAACCGGCCGCTTGGGGCCGCTCCGCGCAATCGGGGCGGCCCTTTTACCAAACATATGAGCCTGATCAGGCCGGCAGGCGCTCCTGATTTTCTTCTTTCGACCGGCCCCAGTGCGACCAGAACGGCTGTCGTTTTGTCAGGCAGTTTGGAACAGGCTGAGGATGTTGCCATCGGGATCCTTGAACCAGGCGGTTTTCATCCCCTCGGCCGCATAAATGTCGCCATCGCGAGCGAGGCCGTCCATGTCGTAATGTTCGAACATCACGCCTTTGTCCTTGAGGTCGCTGACCTCGGCGGCGATGTCCTCGACGTCGAAGGTCAGCGCCGTCGCCTTGTTGGTGCCGGCGAACTCGGATCGATAGACGTTGAGCTTGGTGTCGCCGCTCATCATCGTGACGACTTCGCCGCCCTGCTCGTCGACCGCCTTCAACCCGAGGGTGTCGGCGTAGAAAGTCCTGGCGCGATCAAGATCCTTGACCGCGATCATGGGGGTTGCGTCGGATTTCCCGATCATCATCGCTCTCCTTTGGGGTGATGCGATGGAAACGAGCGAACGGACGCCGCCGTTCCGGTCGCTTATTTCCCCGCCAACTCCCTGAGCATGATCTCCCAGTGGACGACATTGTCGTCGAGCGACTGGACCGGAAGCCGTTCGTCCTTGCCATGGGCGCGCAGGTCCGTGGGAGCCACCAACCAGCCGCCGTTGGTGCCATAAACCGGGATTCCGGCGACGCGGAACGGACGGGCGTCGCTGGCGCCGGTCGACATTTCGGGGTACACCGCCGTCCCGGGATGCAGCGCCTGCACCGCCTTGGTGTGGGCGTTGGTAACGTCAGGACGGAGCGGCGACGCGAGGCTGGCGACATAATCGTCGTTGCGGGTCACCTTGACATCGGGATCCGCGACGATCTTTTCCAGATCGACGCGGACCACATTGGGATCGACGCCGGGGAATAGCCGGCAGTTGATCATCGCCGTCGCCAGCTGGGGCAGCGCATTGTCAGCATGACCGGCGAACAGGCGGGTAGCGACGCAGCGGGTGCGGGTCAGCCCGACCTGGCCCTCGTCGGCCTCGACGACGTCGGCCGCCTGGCCGTCGTCGGGGTTGGCGAGCCAAGCGCGCATCGCGTCGCCTAGCGGCCCCTTCTCCATCTTTGCCCGTGCCGTGAAATAGGCGCGCGTCGTCTCGCTCAGCATCGGCTCGAACCGATAGGCCTCGATCTTGTCGATCGCGTGGGCGAGCGAATAGATTGCATTGTCCTTGCGTGGCTTCGACGAATGGCCGCCGCGGTTGCGCACCGTCAGCGTGTAGCCCGCGAAGGTCTTCTCCGCCGTCTGCATGGTGAAGCCGATCATCTCGCCGCCAGCGGTCTTGCTGCCGCGGCCGCCATCGGCGTTGAGGCCATATTCGGGGTGGCCGAGCAAATCGAGCCACTCGCTGGCGCCCTTGGCCGCGCCGATGCCGTTGGTTTCCTCGTCGCCGGTGAACAGCACGACGATGTCGCGCTTCGGCTTAAAGCCGGCCGCCTTCAGGTCGATCATCGCCTGGGTGATGCCGACGATGCCATCCTTCATGTCGATCGTGCCGCGGCCATAATAATAGCCATCTCGGGTGGTCATGACGAACGGGTCGGTGGTCGAATCCTCACGCTTGGCCTCGACCACGTCCATATGGCCCATCAGCAGGATCGGTTTGCCGCTCGCCTTGCCGCTCGCGCGCCAGCGGACGATCAGCGCGGCGGTATCGTCCTCGCCGGTGGTCGCGCTGCCGGTGTGGTAGGGAACGACGTGGACGTCGGCCGCTGGGAAGCCCGCCGCGGTGAACTGATCAGCAACATATTGCGCCATCGCCGGCACCTGATGGCGGCCAATCACGGTCGGCATGTTGATCACATGCTCAAACATATCATGGGTCGCCTGGTGTCGCGCGGGCGACAGAGCGGGCGCAGCCGGCGCGGCGAGCGCGGCGGCGGATGAAGCGGTCAGCAAGGCGGCAAACATCAAACGCATGGCATCATCTCCACAGAACAAGCGCCGCACGCTAGGCGCGCACGCCGCGCAGTCAATCATCGGACGTCGACCAGTTGGCGGTGAAAAGTCGAAGAAGCCCTCACTTGCCCGCCAGCTCGCGAATCATCGCTTCCCAATGCGCGACATTGTCCCACAGGGCCTGAACCGGCAGGCGCTCGTCACGGCCGTGCGCGCGCTCGTCGTCGGGCGAAATGCCCCACGCGCCATTGACGCCATAGACCGGGATGCCGATGGCACGGAATTCCAGCCCGTCGGTCGCGCCTGTCGACATTGTGGGGATGATCTGCACGCCCGGATGAATTGCATGCACTGCGTGAGTATAGGCATCGATCACATCGCGGCGCAGCGGCGATGCGGGCGTAGGCCGCCCGCCAGCGGCATCGGCGACAATTTCGACGTTGGACCCGACCAATTGTTTCAGTTCGGTTTCGACCAGCTTCGGTGCAACGCCGGGCATGATCCGGCAATTGACCGTTGCCTCGGCCAGTTGCGGGAGAGCGTTGTCGGCATGGCCGCCTTTGAGCATCGTCGCGACGCAGCGCGTCCGCGTCTTGCCGACTTCAAGCTCATTGGCCTCGATCGCGTCAGCGGCGGGAGCATCGGCGGGGTTGGCGAGCCACGTGCGCATTGCTCGGCCAAGCGCGGAGTCTCGTTCCTGTTTGGCGCGCTCGGTGAAATAGGCACGGGTGGTTTCGGTAAGCGTTGGCGAAAATCGATGCAATTCAAGCTTCTTCAACGCATCGGCCAGTTGATAGATGGCGTTATCGGGTCGCGGCTTGCTGCTATGCCCGCCCTTGTTACGTACTCGAAAATAATAGGTCTGGAATGTTTTCTCCGACGTTTGCAGGGCGAATCCGAGCGAAGACCCGCTCGATGTAACCGCGCCATCGCCGTCGTCGGCATTGAGCGCAAATTCGGCATCGGTCCATTTACGCCAATCGTTGGCGCCGAGCGATGCCCCCTTGCCCATCGTCTCCTCATCGCCGGTATACAGGAGGACGATGTCTCGGTTGGGTTTGAATCCGGCGGCGCGCAGCTTCATCAATGCAACCATGGACGCGACGACACCCTGCTTGTCGTCCCAGCTTCCCCGTCCATAAAAATAGCCATCCTTTTCGACGAGTTTGAACGGATCGCTGTCCCAGTCGGAAGCAAGCGCCTCCACCACATCCATGTGCGCCAGGATCAGGATCGGCTTGGCCTTGGTTTTACCGGTCGCTGGCCAGCGGGCGACCAGGGCCGCCGTGTCGTTGCCTGGGGCCGAAGTGTAGGGAAGGACATGGACATCCGCGGCTGCCCAGCCCGCGCCCTTGAGCTTTTCGGCGAGATAGTTGGCGAGGGCCGGAAGCTGGTTGCGCCCGGCGACGGTCGGCATTTCGACCGCGGTTTTGTAAATCTCGCGGGTGGTCGCTTCCCACTGGGGCGTAAGCTTGGCCGGGGCGGCGAGCGTGGCCGTCGAGACGAAGAGCAAGCAGGCGGCGATCGAGCGCATTTTAATTCCCCTCTTTTTCGAGGGGGCAAGGCTATGCCGAGCCGTGCCCTTCGGCAAGGTAATCGGCGCTCTGCATCTCCTGGAGGCGGCTGACGGTGCGCTCAAACTCGAAATTGCCATCACCGACGGGATAGAGACCCTCTGGCTCGGCATCGGCGGCGGCGAGCAATTTGACGCGATGCTCGTAAAGCGCGTCGATCAAGGTGACGAACCGAGCCGCCTCGTTGCGCATTTCGCGGGTCATCACGGGAACGCCGACCAGGATCACGGTGTGATAAGTCTGTGCGATTGCGAGATAGTCCGCCGCGCCACGCGCTTCGCCGCACAGCCGCTTGAACGAGAACACCGCCACGCCTTTGAGGCTTTTGGGGACGTGAAGCGTCCGCTTGGCTCCGACGTCGAGTTCAGCTGACGGAACATGGGCGCGATCCTCGACAGGGTAGTCGGTCAGGCGGAAAAAGGCTTCGCTGAGCTTGGTCGTCGCCTCCGGCCCGTTGGGCACCAGCCAGGTGTCGAGGCCGGCCAAGCGGTCGAGACGATAGTCGGTCGGGCCGTTCAAGGGCACGACCTGCATCCGCGCCTCGATCAACCGGATGAACGGCATGAACAGTTCGCGGTTGAGGCCGTCCTTGTAAAGGTCGGCGGGCGGGCGGTTGGAGGTGGTAACCAGCGCCACGCCTTCCTCGATCAACGCGGTGAACAGCCGCGACATGATCATCGCATCGGCCGGATTCGAAACCATCATTTCGTCGAAGGCTAGGAATTTGACTTCTTTCGCACTGTGCTCGGCGACCGCGATCACCGGGTCGCCCTCCTCGTTCTCACGCGCCTTCTTGAGAAGGCGATGCACGTCGAGCATGAACGGGGAGAAGTGGGTGCGGCGCTTAGGCTCGACCGGGATCTGGTCGAAGGCCAGATCCATCAGCATCGACTTGCCGCGCCCGACCCCGCCCCACAGATAGACGCCGCAGGGCGGCTCCCGGCGCCCGAACCATCGCTTCAAAAGTCCGCCACGATTGCCGATGTCGGCTGAGAACCGATCGAGCGCCGAAACCGCGCGCTGCTGATCGGCGTCGGGCTTCAGCTCGTTGGCCGCAATCAGCGCGGCATAAGCCCTACCGACTGGGCCCATTGGCCCGCGTCACCCGCTTCAGCGTGCCGGTGAAACTATGGGTTGGCTGCCCGTCCTGCTCGCAATGTCCCGACAGGAAGACATGGCCGCCCTTGGTTTGGCCAACCAGCCGGACGATGGCCTCGAGGGGTACATCGCTCCGCCCGCGCGCGATGAAATGGACGGCGCAATCGAGCGTGACGTAATGGCCCTCGGCCATCCCGGCGCAGCGTCCGCCGGCGAACAAGGCCATGTCGATGAAGCTCATCACCGCGCCGCCATGGATCGATCCGCCCATGTTGAGGTGCGCCTCGGTCGGAAACATCCTTGCGCGCGCCTGCCCTTCGCCTTCGGGCTTGAACAGCAGCCGACCCGTCTGCGCCGCGAAACTGCCGGGCGGGAAATCGCCCCAGCTGTACCAGCCGGGGTTTTGGGGGTCGGGCTCGGCCCCGGTGGGAACGCTCCCCGGCTCGTCGCTCAAGCCGCCCGCTCCGCGATCAATTTCTTGGTTTCGGCGATCGCCTTGGCCGGGTTCAGGCCCTTGGGGCAGGCGTTGGCGCAGTTCATGATGGTGTGGCAGCGGTAAAGGCGGAATGGATCCTCGAGCTGGTCCAATCGCTCGCCGGTCGCCTCGTCGCGGCTGTCGGCCAGCCAGCGGTAGGCGGCGAGCAGGACGGCAGGGCCCAAAAACTTGTCGCTGTTCCACCAATAGCTCGGGCAGCTGGTCGAGCAACAGGCGCACATGATGCATTCGTAAAGCCCGTCCAGTTTGGCGCGGTCGGCGGGCGACTGCAGCCGTTCCTTGGCCGACGGGTCCGGCGTCGCTGTCTTCAGCCACGGTTGGATCGACGCATATTGGGCGTAGAAATGGGTCATGTCGGGGACCAGGTCCTTGACCACTTCCATATGCGGCAAGGGGGTAATCTTAACCTCGCCCTTGAGGTCGTCGATGGCGGTGGTGCAGGCGAGGCCGTTGCGGCCGTTCATATTCATCGAGCACGACCCGCAGATGCCCTCGCGGCACGAGCGGCGGAAGGTCAGCGTCGGGTCGATCTCGTTCTTGATCTTGATGATCGCATCGAGGACCATCGGCCCGCATTTATCGAGGTCGATCGCGTACGTGTCGTAGCGCGGATTGGCGCCGGTATCGGGGTCATAGCGATAGACTTTGAACGATTTTGTCCGCTTGCCCGCCTCGGCCGCAGGATAGTTGCGGCCTTTGCCGATCTTGCTGTTCTTGGGCAGGATGAATTCGGCCATCGGACTCTCGGGTCTCCTCGATTTCGTGCCGACTTAGCGAGCCGCACTGGGCAAGGGAAGAGCCGTACGTTAGGTGAGCGGCCGAATGAGCGGCCCCGCGATCCTCTATGTCCACGACCTGCGCGGCAGCGGCGTGGTGACCAACGCGATCGCCTTGGCGCGGCGGCTGGGGGCCGAGCGCAAAACGATCTTGGTGGCGGGCTATGGCAAGGGATTGAACCGCGCGGTTGATGTTGCCCCGGCGCGACTGGCGATATTGTCCGACGCGCCCGAGCCGGCCCGGGCGCGGTTGGCGTCGGCGCGGCGGCTGCGGCGGCTCATCCAGACGAGCGGCGCCAGACTGGTGATGTCGATGGGCAATTACGGCCATTCGACGGTGTTTTTCGCAACGCGGGGAATGGACGTCCACACCGTCTACCGCATTAGCAACGAGATCGGGCGACCTGGGGCGGGGTTTCGCAGCTTCCGCCGCCGAGCGTGGCAAAAACTACTGCTCGCCACCGCCGATGGGATCGTGCTGGTAGGGCGCGCGCTGGCCGAGCAACCGCTGTTCGCCGGGGCGGTGAAGCGCGGGGAGGCGGCTTATATCCCCAACGGCATTGACCTCAAGCGGGCGGCCGCCGGGGCGGAGGGGCCGTCGCCGCACCCGTGGCTGGATGATGGCGGGCCGCCGGTGGTCCTGACCATCGGACGAATCCATGTGCAAAAGAACCTCGACGGGCTGGTCGAAGGCGCGGCGCTGGCGGCGGAAGTGCGGCCTCTCAGGCTGGTTATCGTCGGGTCGGGCGATGCCGCGCTGCGCGACCGGCTGACAGCGCAAGCCGATGAGCGCGGCCTGGCGCTGTTGTTCGCGGGCGAGACCGACAATGTTTTCGCCTGGCTGGGGCGGGCCGACCTGTTCGCGCTGGTGTCGCACTGGGAAGGATCGTCGACCGCGCTGCTCGAGGCGATCGCAGTCGGCGCGCCAGTGGTTGCCAGCCGGCAGGCGGGGGACGCTGCTCACGTCCTCGACGGTGGCACCTATGGCCGGCTGGTCGATGCCGACGATCCGGCGAGCATCGCCGCGGGGATCGTAGCCCAACTCGACGTCCCGATCCGCCCCGGCAACCGCGCCGAGCAGTTCCGCCTCTACCGCACCCACCAGCGCTATCTTGATGTCCTAAGGGCCTTAGGAACCTAATTCAAAGCGATCGTCGAGCCGCCCGGTTGGCGGCGAACGCGTAGCGGCCCTCTCGGTTAAACAGGCCAAGGCTCAGCGAAGATCGGGCCAATCTTCGCCAGCCATATGCTCGGTCGCTGCCATGAAACCCGGCGTTGCACGCCCGCGCCCAGAACAAAGCACAAACGTAAGCCAATCCGTCATCGTTATAGACCCGAAGCCGGTGATTGGCGGCGATGATCCTCGTCAGCCAACGCTCCGTCCAGTCGATGAACTCGCGGTCCACGGCCCGTCGACGAAGCCGGCCGAGCAGAATGTGGCGATCCAGCTCGGTATCGTCGGCCGCGATGCCCAGCCGATCGAACTCCGCGGCGAACAAGGGTCGCTTGAACTCGCGGACGCGCGCCGCCTGCTGCTTGACGATCTGGCCCGCGTGATCCCGCCGTTCCATCAGGACTTCGGGAAGATTTGCGACGCGATGATCCGCCGACACGCGCAGGAACATGTCGAGATCCTCGCAGACGGGAAAGTCCGGATTATAGGGATAGTTTTTCAGGATCGCGGCCCGGCCGATCAGGGAGGATTGTTTGAAGGCGGCGCGAAACAGCAGCGTCGGGCGGATGATCTCGTGCCGGCCAGGGGCCGATCTAAGCTTGCGCTTGACTCCGGTGCCGATCGTTGCCGCGCACGCGCCCACCATGGCGATGTTCGGGTTCGCCTCGAGGAAGGCAAGCTGGAGCTCCAGCCGACGGGGGCGCGCCAGGTCGTCGCTGTCAAGCCAGGCGATAAAGTCGCCCCGCGCGGCGGCCAAACCGGTGTTTCGAGCGCCGGGAATTCCCTGGTTGCGTTCGTGGCGGATGAGGCGAAGCCGTGGGTCATCGATCGCCTCGACGACTGCCACGGTATCATCAGTCGATCCATCGTCGACCACAACGATTTCAAGGTTGCTCAGCGATTGTGTCTGGATGCTGTTGATCGCCTCGGCAATCATCCCGGCCCGATTGAAGACCGGCATGATGACCGAGACCCGCGGTTTTGACTCCGTCAATGAGTTTTCGCTGCCGCGAGGACCTCTGCGGCATGACCCGGCACCTTGACCTTGCGCCATTCGCGCAGGATTTTGCCATCGGCGTCGATCAGGAAGGTGGCGCGCTCCATCCCCATATATTTGCGGCCGTACATCGATTTTTGGACCCAGGTGCCGAACGCGTCGCTGATTGCGCCATCCTCGTCGGCGGCGAGCGGGACCTTAAGCTCATATTTGGCGATGAACTTGTCATGTTTCGTCATCGGGTCGCGCGACACGCCGACAACCTTGGCCCCGGCCGCGGCAAAATCGGCGGCCATCGCCGTAAAATCCTGCGCTTCGCGCGTGCAGCCCGACGTGTCGTCCTTGGGATAGAAAAAGAGCACCAGCGCCCCGCCCGGCGAGGCGAGGTCGAGGCTTGATCCGTCGCTGAGCCCGATGTTGAGAGCCGGAACCTTATCACCTTCGGTCATTGCTTGCCTTCCCTCACTGCCGCCCAGCGCGCCGCGATCCTCTGCCGGGCTTCGTCGATTGCCGCAAGCAGGCCCGACCAATCGGAGTGCCCGCACAGCGACGCGACCAACGCGCGCGACTGTTCGGCCGGCTCCATCGAGCCTTGCGGGCTGACCAGGCGCAGGACGACCAGCACCCGGCTGAGCAGGCGCAGGTCGAGATCGGCGCCTGCGTCAATGAGACCCGCTTCGGCCAATCGGGCCAGCGCGACCTCGAGCCGCGGGTCGAGCCCGACATGGTAGCTCAATTGCAGCGTGTGGACCACGAACTCCAGGTCGACCAGGCCACCGGGGCCGAGCTTGATGTCGAGCGATCCGGAGGCCGGCTTGTGGCGCGCTATTTCCTCGCGCATCGCCGCGGCGTCGGCCCGAATTTTGGCCGGATCATTAGCAACGGAAGATATTTGAAGGAAGAGATCGCGGACCTTTTCCTTGGCCGCGTCCGATCCGGTCAGCGGCCGCGCGCGGCACAGAGCCATATGCTCCCACGTCCAGGCTTCGCTCCTCTGATAGGCCCCGAACGCCTCCAGGCTCACGGCCAACATGCCCTGCGCCCCCTGCGGACGAAGGCGTGTGTCGACATCGTAGAGGGGCCCGACCGCTGTCGGCGTGCCGAGCGCAGCGCTGATCCGGCTGGCGAGACGATTGTAATAGTCGGTCGCCGGGACTGGCCGCGGCCCGTTCGACTGCACCCCTGGCGGGGCGTCGAACAGGTAGATGAGGTCGAGGTCGCTGGCATGGGTCAGCGCCCGCCCGCCGAGCCGGCCAAGGCCGAGGATGATCAGCTCGCCGCCCGGGACCACGCCGTTCGCCTGCGCGAATTCGCGCTGCACCGCCTCGCTCAGCGCGACGATCGCCGCTTCGGCAAGGTCGCTATAGCCCTCGGCGATGACGATCGGGTCTCGGTATGCAGCGAGCAATTGCACGCCCAGCGCGAAGCGGCGCTCGCCCACGGTGCGGCGGATGCGGTCGAGCGCCGTGTCGAACGCATCGCCCTTGATCTTGGCGCGGAATCGCTCGGTCAGCGCATCCGCGTCGGGCGGCACGCCGAAGCTCGATTCGTCGATCAGCCCGTCGAACAGTGTCGGCCGCCGCGCCAGCTGGTCGGCTAGCGGCGGCGCATGGGTCAGAATCAGCGCGAACAGGTCGGCGAGGCGCGGCCCGGCGGCAAGCAGGCGATAGAGGTTGATCCCGCTCGACAGCTTATCGACAATGTCGCCGAACCGATTCAGCGCTCGCATTGGGTCCGGGCCGGCCGCAATCGCTTCCATCAACGTCGGCAGCATCGCCTCGAACGCCGCCCGGGCCGCCGGGGAGCGCAGAGAGCGCGCCCGCCCAGAGCGCCAATCGCCGAGGTGCCTGACGGCCTCCTCGACGTCCGTAAACCCGATCTCCGCAAGCTCGGCCCGCAGGATGTCGGGGTCATTCGACAAGCGCTCCTCGCGCTCGGTCACCAAGCCGTCGAACTGGCGGGCGACAAAATCGACATGGCATGCCAGCGATCGCATCAGCGCCGCGCCATCCTCGCGTCCGTCTAGCCTGGCGAGCGCGTCGAGCGCCACGGAATCGACGGGCAGGCGGTGCTCCTGCCGATCGTCGATCATCTGCACGCGATGCTCGGTAGTGCGCAAGGCGCGATAGGCGGCGCCGATGGCCGTCGCGACATCCCGGTCCAGCCGACCGGCGTCGGCCAATGCTGCCAGCGCGTCGAGGGTTGCTGGGGCCTGCAACGCCGGCTCGCGCCCGCCATGGATCAACTGCTGGACCTGGGTGAAAAACTCGGCCTCGCGGATGCCGCCGCGGCCGCGCTTGAGGTCAAATCCGGGGCCGAATGCCTGGCCCTGCGCATAATGATCGCGGATGCGCAGCGAGATTTCTCGAATTTCCTGGATCGCGCCGAAATCGAGCGCGCGACGCCAGACGAACGGCCGGATTTCCTCCAGGAAGGTGTCGCCGACCGCGCGGTCGCCGGCGGCGGCGCGAGCGCGGATGAAGGCGGCGCGCTCCCACGGCAGGGCCGAACTCTCGTAATAGCTGATTGCCGCGCCAATCGGCAGGACGATTGGCGTGACCTCGGGCGCGGGGCGGAGTCGCAAGTCGACCCGTGCGACATAGCCCTCGGCCGTTCGCTGCTGCATAAGCTCGACGAACCGCCGGCCATAACGCACCGCCGCTTCGCCGGGATCGTCGCGCGCGCGGCGCGGCAGCGTCGCCGGGTCGAACAGCAGCACAAGATCGACGTCGGAAGAATAGTTGAGCTCGCGGCTGCCAAGCTTGCCGAGCGCGAGGATGGCGATGCCGCGCGGCTCGGCGTCGGGCATGCGTTCCAAGATCGCGGCGGAAAGCGCCTCGTCCATCGCCGCGTCGGCGAAATCGGACAAGGCGCGGGTCACCCAGATCAGGTCCTTCTCGCCGCTGAGATCGGCCAGCGCAACGGCCAGGGCGATCGCGTGGCGGCGGAGGCGGAGGCGGGCGGCTACCCCGTCGCCCTCGAGAGCCGCCGCGACCGCAAACGCCGCTTCGCTGCCATGATCGACGAACATTCGCGCCACTTGCGGAAAGGCGGCGGCGGCGGCGCGAAGGAACGGTGAATGCGCCTCGGCGCGCGCCAGCGCCGCCGCCCGCTGCGAAGAATCGACCGTCGCAATCATGCCACATCTCATGGCCGATGCGGCGAGCGACGGAAACCTCTGGCGCTTTCGAGCATTAAGTAGCTGATGAATTTGGAACGTCCCTTTGTTGCAAGGACGGAAGGCATGAAGCGCATTATCTGCTCGAATGATCTTCCACCGTCCCAGGCAGGCCTTGCCGCCGCCCTGCGCCGCGCTTTTGAAGCGCCGAGCGGAGACGCGTCGTGCGAGTTCGACGCGCTGCTGAGGAAGCTCGGGTAAGGCGGCGGCTTAGCCGCGGTCGCGGCTAAGCTCGTCGACCTCGGCCATGATTTCCTGAAGCGCGGTCTTGTCGGGATTGGTTTTGTGCTGCCGCCGCGAGGGCAGCTTTCCCCCGCTGAGCAGAGCCTCTAACGCGACCCTCCCGCGCGCCACGCGACTCTTGATCGTGCCGACCGCGCAGCCACATATCTCGGCTGCTTCTTCATAAGCGAAACCGCCCGCGCCGACCAGGATCAGCGCCTCGCGTTGCGGTTGCGGCAGGTGGAGCAGGGCGCGTTGCATGTCGCCCAGTTCGACGTGCCGGTCCTGACTGGCGGGGGCGGCGAGAATCTTGGCGGCGGTGACATCGTCCCACTCGCCCTTGAACCGCGCGCGGCGCATCTGGCTCAAAAACAGGTTGCGAAGAATGATGAATGTCCAGGCGCGCATGTTGGTCCCGGCCTGGAACCGAAGCCTCGCCGCCCAGGCCTTGAGCAGCGTTTCCTGAACCAAGTCGTCGGCAAGATCGCGGCTGCCCGAAAGCGAACGGCCGAACGCGCGCAGATGGGGAATGACCTGCGCCAGCTGTTCCTTGAATTCGTTGTCGGGCAGCGGCACCGGTTCGGGGCGCGGTCCCTCTTCGACTTCATCGTCGTCGGAATCGTTCACAGGAATCCGCCCCGCTTTTGCCTCGGCCGTCCTGACAGCCTCGGCCTTGTGATACGCACCAGCCATCAATGTAGGGGCTTAGCGGGCGACGAACAATATGACGGCAAAGATTGCAATTACGAGCAACAGGCCACCGCCAAGGACAAGCCGCATGCTCTTTGGTCCCGTTCCCTCGCGCGCCTCGGTCCCGGTCAGATGTTCCGGCTGATCGTCCATGTCGTTCCCATCAAGAATGTTTCACCCACCAACGCAGCGCGACTCGTACCGGTTCCGAAAAGACGGGAACTTAGCCGTTGATCGCCGACGTTCGGGTTTGGTTCAGCCGGCGGGAACGGTCGCGGCGTCGAAAAACAAAGCCTGGCTGATCGCCGCCTTGACCGTCGAGCGCTGAAAAGGCTTGGTGATCAGGAAGGTCGGCTCGGGCCGAGTGCCGGTCAACAGTCGCTCGGGAAAGGCGGTAATGAAGATCACCGGCACCGAGAATTCGGCGAGAATGTCTTTGACCGCGTCGATTCCGGAGCTGTCGTCGGCCAACTGGATATCGGCCAGCACGAGCCCCGGCGGCGACTTGCGCGCCTGGGTCACCGCTTCGTCCCGGGTGACGGCAACGCCGGTCACGTTGTGGCCAAGATCGCGAACGATCGATTCGATGTCCATCGCAATGATGGGCTCGTCCTCGATGATCAGCACATCGGCGTGAGTCTGCCGCTCAATTTCCTCCATTGCCTCGGCGACCAGATTCTCGACGTCATCGGGCGAAGCCGAGATCAGATAGGCGGTGTCGTCGCTGGAAAAGCCCTCGAGGCTGGTCAGCAGCAAGGCTTGGCGCGACAGAGGCGTTATCCGTGACAGGCGTGCCTGCGCGATGCCCTCATGGCCGCCAAGGCTGGTGGTCGGCTCCTCGCCCTCCTCGATATTGGCGCTCGACCAGATCGCGTGGAAGGTGCGGTAAAGTCCGAGGCGCGGCTCGATCTCGGTTGGAAATTCCTCTGGCCCCGCGACGATCGTCTCCAGAGTCGCACGAACGAAGGCGTCGCCATGCGCCTGGCTTCCGGTCAGGGCGCGCGCATAACGGCGAAGAAAGGGCAGATGCGGTGCGAGTTCTTGACCCAACGACATAAAAAGATGGTCTCCGCTAAATTCGTTAAATCGCTCGGCGTCCGTTGTGGGCGCGCCGAAGCGGTGGCGCAACCCTGTAGCCAAGCGATGAATGACCTTTCAATGGCCCACACCCATGCCCCAAGTTCGCGCAAGGTGGAACAAAGCACTGGCGATTTGGTTTCCTGCTTCGCTACCTCGGTCCCAATAGAAGTCGCGCATTGACGGGGCCGTGTGGCGGGCGATAGGTTCGGTGTCGTTCCCGAGGTCGTACCTCTCGGTCGGCTTTGCGCCCAGTGAGTTTTCAAAAGGATTGGCGCATATGCTCGTGCGCGAGGGGGACGAGAGGTTGAGTGGTACTGAAAAAGCCAGCGGCGACCGCGTTTCCGGCAAACCCGGCGCTTCCGCTCCCCAAAAGCGCAAGGTCAAGTCCGGCACGGTGGGTCGCGCCCTCCGCACCGTCTACGACGATATGCTGCGCGAAGAGGTTCCCACGGATTTCCTCGACCTTCTTGGCAAGCTCGACTGAAGTTCGGGTCGAGGCCGCATGGCGGTAAACGACGGCTTTTCGGGCTTGATCGCCCGCCTCCCGACTCCGGCCAAGATTCTCCTGATTCTCAGCTTGGCCTTGCTGCCCCTTGGGGTGGCCAGCGCATGGTCGGCGGCACGTGGACTCGAAGCCGCCAACCACGCCCTCGACGAGCGGTCTCGCGACCAGGCTCGCGTCGCAGCTGAATCCATGGAAAGCTTGATCGCCCGAAACACCCTGGCGGTTCGGGTCGCTGCCAATGCCGTGCTTTCCGCTCCTCCGGGAGAACACTGCGCCGAAATGCAGCGCATCCTGGGCATCGCGCCGGCGGTCGGCCGCGAGTTCGCGCTGCTCGACGACGGCGGCCGGCAATTGTGCAGGGTCGGCGACCTGATGCCGCCCGTCCCCCTCGGCCGCATCGCCCCCGGCGATTTCAGCCTGTGGGCGTCGACCACCAAAGACGCGATAATCGTTCGCGCGGGCGTGGTGCTCGGGTCCACGCTGGTGCGCGTGCCGACCGTCGATTTGCGAGATGCAGTCGTATCGAAAGGCGTGCCGTTCGGCGGGGTGACGCTGATCGCCGCCGGCCAGGAGTTGGTCGTCATCCCGAACAAGGGCGGCAGCGGCCGGATCGTGGAGACGGTGCCGCTCGCGTCGAACCAGGTCGAGGCGCGGATTTCGGTGAGCCGTCTCAATATCCCGACGCTCGACCGGCTGTTCATCTTCCTGCCGTTGCTGATGTGGGCTGCGGCAGCGATCATCAGCTGGTGGATGGTCCATCGCCTGCTCATCCGCCCGCTGCGGCGGCTGCAGGGCGCGGTGGTCGATTATCGGCCGGGCGACGGTCAGTCGCTGGCCATTCCGGAAAGCCTCGGCCCGGCGAGGGAAATCCATGAACTGGGCGACGCGTTCCAACGCGCGGTCCAACGGATCGAAGATGCTGAACACGAGGCGCGCGAAGCGCTGGAGGGACAGCGGCGGCTGGTGCGCGAGGTCCACCATCGGGTGAAGAACAACCTGCAGGTGGTCGCGTCGCTTCTCTCGATCCACGGGCGCAGCGCCGAAGATCGCCAGGCCAAGGCCGCATATTCCTCGATCGGTCGGCGGGTCGATGCCCTGTCGGTCGTCCACCGCAATCATTATGCCGAGCTTGAGGAGAATCGCGGCATCGCGCTCCGCCCGCTGCTCACCGAGCTTTCCGCAGGGCTGAAGGCAAGCGCCCCGGCCGAGGCCCGCAAGATCCTCGTCGAACTGGAGCTTGATTCCGTCTCGACCACCCAGGACGTCGCCGTCGCCGCGGCCTTCCTGATCACCGAAATGGTGGAGTTCGCGATGTTGCGGGCGCCGGCCGACCCGATCGACATTTCGCTTCGCCGGGAAAGCGAACTGACGGCATCACTGTCGATCAGCGCATCGGTACTGGTTCCGGACGCCGACACGTCTGAGATCAGCAAGCAGCAGTTCGAACGGATCGTCGAGGGATTGGCGCGGCAGCTGCGCTCACCTCTCGAGCGCAAGCTCGGCCGCTACACCGTAACATTGCCGATATTCCCCGATCGTTGACCGCCGTTTCCCGGCTATGATTGAGCGATTGTATTTTTTTTGAAGAAGAACGGAACCGACTGCGAAAAGCGGACGTTTTACAAGTCGGATAGCGACCTTTTGCCCCCCCGCTCTCGCTATCCGATTACATGGGCCCGGAACCGCCAACCCTTCCCCCCCCGGTGGCGTTTCCGGGCCCACATTCGTCTAGGCCCCTTCCACATCACCGATTGAGGTTGCCCGCGCCCGGCGCGACGCGCGCCAGTGCGTAACGCGAATGGCGAGTAGCGCGAGTTCATAGAGGCCGTAAAGCGGCACCAGCAGCAGCAGCATCGAAACGACGTCCGGCGGGGTCAGCACGGCCGACACCGCAGCCGCAGCGACGATCGCATAACGCCGCGACCCGGCGAGTTGCTCGCGCGTGACGATCCCGGCGCGCTCGAGGATCATCAGGAGGACCGGCAGGAGGAAGGCGACCCCGAAGCCGAACAGGAAACGGGTAACGAAATTCAGGTAATTGCCGATCGCCGGCAGCGCCTCCTGCGTCACCCCGCCGACATTGCCGCCGAAGCCGAGCAGAAACTTGAGCGCCCACGGCATCGCCACATAATAAGCGAAGCACGCGCCAGCGGCGAAGAAGAACGGGGTCATCAGCAGGAACGGCAGAAATGCCTTCTTTTCGGTCTTGTACATGCCGGGCGCGACGAACCGCCATATCTGTGTCGCCAGCACCGGAAAGCTCAGCATCAACGCGGCGAAGAAAGCCACCTTCACCTCGACGAAAAACGCCTCGAACAGGTCGGTGTAGATTAGCTTGCCCTGCCCGGCGCGGAGCAAAGGCTGGACCAGAATGGCAAATATTGGTTTGGCGAAATAGAGGCAGGCGAAGAACCCTACCCCCATTGTCGCGACGCACCAAAGCAGGCGGCGACGAAGCTCGATCAGATGCTCGAGCAGCGGCGCCTTGCTGTCGTCAATGTCACCGATCATGGCAGCGGCCGTTCGGCCGGGGGCAGCGGATCTCCGTCAGGCGCGGCTGGGGCCTCCAGCGGCAGCATCGGCTCAGGTTCCGGCAGTGCGGTCATCACCACGCCGTCATCGGTTTTGGCGGGCGGGTCGGGATAGACGGCATCGGCTGGATATTGGGAAAGGATGCGCTGATTCTCTTCACGCCAATTGCGCTCCATTTCCTCCAATTCGGCCTCGCGCATGACATTTTCGATGCCGGCAGTGAAATGACGGGCATAGCCGCGCACCCGCCCCACCCAGCGGCCGACGTTGAGCATCACGCGCGGCAGATCCTTGGGCCCGATGAACAGCAAGGCCACGACTGCCACGACGAGCAATTCGGAGGTGTCGACGCCGAACATGGCGCAGGAAAATAACTAGCGGCTGCTGTCGTCGCTGGGCGGCGGCGGCGTAACTGGATCGGGGCTGCGCGGGGTGATGTCGATCGGTTGCTGTTGCTGCGGCGTCTGTGGCGGAAGCTGGCGCGGATCGGCCGGGCGCTGCGCCTTGTCATCGTCGTCGGTCATACCCTGCTTGAAGCTCTTCAGCCCCTTGGCGACATCGCCCATCATCGAGCTGAAGCGATTGCCGCCGAACAAGAGCAGCAGGATGATCGCGAAAATGAGGATATGCCAGAGGCTGAAACCGCCCATGAGGAAACTCCGATAAAAGGACTTGGCGACTTACTTAGGCCTCCTCCTCGTCACTTTCCAGCTGAAGCTGAAGCGCCGCCTCGTCGAGCGGATCGAGCAGGCCCGCAGCCTTCAAATCGTCGATACCCGGCAGGTCGCGCCGCGACCCCAGTCCGAAGTGGGTGAGAAAATCGACGGTTGTCGCATAGAGCAACGGTCGGCCCGGCCCTTCGCGGCGCCCGGCGGTCCGCACCCAGCCCGCCTCCATCAGCACATCGAGCGTGCCCTTCGAAATCTGCACTCCCCGGATCGCCTCGATCTCGGCGCGACTGACCGGCTCATGATAGGCGACGATCGCCAGAGTCTCGGTCGCGGCCCGCGACAGCCGCCGCGACTCCTCGCGGGTGCGACGGAGAATGTGGGCGAGGTCGGGCGCGGTCTGGAAATGCCAGCGGCCGCCGCGCTCGACGAGCTCGATCCCATGCCCGGTGTAGATTTGCGACAGCGCGGCCAACGCCGCTGCAACTTCACCCTCGCCGGCGAACGCGGCGATTTCCTCGGGCGACAGCGGCTCTGATGAAGCGAAAATCGCGGCTTCGACGGCGCGCTCAAATTCTTCCATCAGGCCGTGCTTCTCACCAGCAGGTCACCGAAGGCGGCGCCTTGGTCGAGCTCGATCCGCCCCTGGCGGGCCAGTTCCAATGCAGCGACGAAAGAGCTGGCCAGCGCCGAGCGGCGGTAGGCGGGGTCGGTCGTGACCGGCAGGAACGCCTCGAGCGCGGTCCAGTCGAAGGCTTGCCCGATCAGCGCCGACACGCGCTGAATCGCATCTTCCAGCGTCATCACCGCGCGCCGGGCGACGATGTGCATCGCCGGCTGGGTCCGCGCCCTGACCCGACCGTAGGCGGCGAACAGGTCGAAGGCGCTCACCACCCAGGCCGACTTGCGCACAAGACGCAGCCCTTCGGGCGTCCCGCGAGCGAACACATCGCGGCCCATCCGATCTCGGCCCATCAGCCGCGCCCCGGCCTCGCGCATCGCGTCGAGCCGCTGGAGCCTGAGTTGCAGCCGCATCGCCAACTCTTCAGGGCTGGGATCGATCGTCGAGTCCTTGGGCAGCAACAGGCAGGATTTAAGGTAAGCGAGCCACGCCGCCATGACGAGATAATCGGCGGCAATCTCCAGCTTGAGCGCCTTGGCGCCTTCCAGATAAGCGAGATACTGCTCGACCAGCGCGAGGATTGAAATCTGATGAAGGTCGACTTTCTGCGCGCGGGCAAGGTTGAGCAGCAGGTCGAGCGGCCCCTCCCACCCGTCGAGGCTGAGGGTCAGCTCGTCGGACTGGCGTCGCGGCAGTTCGAATTCGTCGGTCTCGCCCATCGTGGACAGCGTAGAAGAAAATTCGAGGCGGGTGAACGCCCCTCCACTCCCCGTCGCGATCAGAGGATGCAACGGCGCTCTTTTCGACTCGTAGGGGATCTGGCCGGGACCCACGCTTGTCCGGCGGGGCACCCTCTGCTACGAATTGATTAACCCCCTTTGCATGCGTGCTTGCGGTCAGCCCGCTTAGTTCCCCGTGAAGAGCTATGCCAATCAGCGACAGGGAGAAAAGTCGATGCCGGGTTCGGTCGAACGTGAGCCAAGACGTGAAGCAGAAATACTTTCCGTAACGTCGCCGCCGCAACAACCTCCCGCGCAAGTCATGATGCAGCTGATCACGGGCTATTGGTTGAGTCAGGCCGTGGGCGCAGCGGCTCATCTCGGCATTGCCGATGCGTTGGCCGCGGGTCCTCGCACGAGCGAAGAGCTGGGCCAAACCATCGGTGTCCAGCCGCAAGCTGTCTTCCGCTTGTTGCGATTGCTGACAAGCCTCGGCGTCTTTCGGCAGGATGAGCACGATAGTTTCGCTCTCAACCCTCTTGGCGAAACTCTCCTTTCGGAAACTCCTGGATCGGTGCGCGACTTTGCAATCACAGAAACCGCTCCTGGGCATTGGCTACCGTGGGGCAGACTGTCTGACAGCGTTCGAACGGGCAAGCCGATGGCCCGCGAAACGCTCGGGGCGGAGCTATTCGATTGGTACGCGCAAAATCCTGAAGAGGCCGGGTTTTTCACAGCCGCAATGGGCAATCTCTCGGCGCTCGCGGCAGGTGAACTGGTCCGCGTCTACGATTTCACCAATGTAGAAAAAGTGATCGACGTTGGTGGAGCGCACGGAATTCTGCTTGGCGCGGTTTTGAAGGCGAACCCGAACGCCAGCGGAATTATCTTTGACTTGCCGCACGTAATTGGCACCGCCGAAAACGTAATCGATCCGGCGGTAAGGGATCGCTACGAACTTGTGAGCGGTGATTTTTTTGAGTCCGTGCCCCCGGGCGCCGACTTGCATATTCTGAAACAGATTGTTCACGACTGGGATGAGGAACGTGCCTCGCTCCTGCTCAGAAACTGCCATGACGCACTGCGCCCGGGAGGCACGCTGCTTTTGATAGAAATGATCGTACCGGGCGACAACCGTCCCGACCTTGCCCAGGCGATGGACTTGAACATGCTTGTTATTCTTGGCGGGCGCGAACGTACCGAGGAAGAGTATCGCAGCATTTTGGCGGCATCGGGGTTCCGATTGGAAAGGGTGATTGCAACTCACTCACCGTTCAGCGTCATCGAAGCGCTGCGCGTCTGATCGGCGATCTGGTCAGCAAGGCTCTTCTCGGCGTCAGGCTAGCGCCAGCAACGCGTCGCGCTTGGCCACCGCCTCAGCAAACTCCATTTCGTCGTCGGGCGTGAAGCGCATTGCCATCGCCCGTGCCAGCCGTCCTTCGGCTTCGGGCGACAACGGCGGAACCGCCTTGGCTACCAGGAGCATATTCTCCAGCTTGCCGTCGCAGTGCAGGGCGACATCGCAGCCAGCGGCGACGCACGCCGCGGCGCGCGTGCCGTGGTCGCCGCCCAGCGCTTCCATGCCGATGTCATCGCTCATCAGGAAACCTTCGAAGCCGATCCGCTGGCGGATGATGTCGTGAATCACGATCGGCGATTGTGATGCGGGGCGTTCCGCGTCCCATTGCATGTAAAGCAAGTGGGATGTCATCCCCATCGCCGCGTCGCGCAGCCGCTCGAACGGCTCGAGGTCGATCGCCAGCTCCGCTTCGCTCGCCTCGACGATCGGCAGTTCATCATGGCTGTCGACCAGCGCGCGCCCGTGGCCGGGAATATGTTTGATCACGCCGAGGACGCCGGCCGACGCGAGCCCGTCGAGGATCGCACGGCCAAGCGCGGCGACCTGCATCGGCTCGGACCCCAGCGCGCGATCGCCGACAATGTCGGTCGCGCCTGGCTGGCGCACGTCGAGCATCGGCAGGCAATCGATGTTGACACCCACCTCATGCAGCATCAACCCCAGCGCGCGCGCATTGACCCGCGCCGCCTCGATCGCGCTCGACGGGGCGATCTGGTAAAGCCGGTCGAACATCTCGCCGCTCGGAAACGCCGGCCATTCGGGCGGCCGCATCCGCGCCACTCGTCCGCCCTCTTGGTCGATCAGGATCGGCACACCGTCATGGTCTTCAAGGTCGCGCAAACTGTCAGTAAGCCGCCGCAATTGTTCTCGGCTGTCACAGTTGCGTCGGAACAATATGTAGCCGGCGGGCCGCGCATCGCTAAAAAAATCCGCCTCGTCGGCGGACATCTCGACCCCCGCCAGGCCGTAAATCGCAGCCTGGGTCAATTGACGATCAAACAATTCTCGCCAGCGGCCTTCAGCGCCGCGCAAGCGGCGCGCGTCAGATCGGACGATCCGGTCGCGCGCAGGCGATAATAGGGCTTCCCGGCGACGGTCGCGCTGACCACCGTCTTGCTCATCGCCGCGACTTCGGGAAACCGCCCCGACAGCATCCGCCAAGCGGTATCGGCCTTGATTGTCGAGCCATAGGCGCCGAGCTGGACCGTCGGCCCAGCCGGCGTAGTCGGCGCGGCGCCATCATCGAGAGCGGGCTCTTTTGTTTCGTGCGGCGGAATTTTCTTGGGCAGCGGCGGCGGCGCGCCCTCGACCGGTTCGGGCGGCGGCGCTTCCATACCCTGGGGCAGGCGGCGCGTGTCGAGCACCGCGTCGGGGTCCTCGCCCGCGCTGGTCGAGTAAGCGGTTTCGCTGTCGCCGGCGACATCGAGCCCGCCGGGTTCAATGGGCTTGACCTTGTAGGGACCCGGCTCAGCCCTGATCAGCTGGGGCGCGCCGGTCACCGCGACGTCACGCCGGCCGATCCAGAAAAAGGTCCCGGCGACAATCACACCCGCAGTCAGCACCAGCACGAGCGCGACCAGCATCCTGCGCGCCGACACGCCGCGCGGCCCGTCCTCGTCGTCGACTCCTTCGAGCCAGGGCAAGGCCTGGTCGTCATAGGCGCGTGCGTCGCTCATCCCGCTCCCTCTCTCGGTCCGATGCGCGCCATGTTAATCCCGCGAAGCGACAATGACAGGGGCCTTTTTGATGTTTTTGCTCGGCTCAGGCGACCGTGCAGGCGCGCCCGGTTTGGCGAAGGTTCAGGCACAATTGCTGCGCATGAGTGTGCGACGGCGTACCCAATTGCAGCCGGTAGAAGCGGCGCGACGACTTGCCGAACCGGACCGGCGAGATGTTCTTCGGCATGGTCACGAGGAAGGTATAGTCCTTGATCGCGCTTCGCCATGCCGTCTCGGCCTGACGCGCGGTCAGATAGACCCCGAGCTGCGCCGTCCTGCCGCGCGTTACGGCCGCATTCGGATTGACCGTCGGGCGTAACGGAAGGACGGGTGCGGGCGCGAGTTGAAGGATTGGCGCGGGCCGCGGCATGATGGCAATCTGCTCGGACAATATGCTTTCGTAGCTGATCCGGTCGGGCACGGCGGTGACGATCCGCCTTTTCGGTCGGGCGGTGCGGCGCGACGAAGCAGCGGAGATGCTGGCGCGATGAACAAGGGGCCCGCGCGCCGGTGCCGGCACGACCTGTACCTTGATCGGCATTATGGGAACGTCGAGCTTCATCGCGTCGGGCGCGGGTAGCAACACGCTCGCCTGAGGCGGTACCGCCGGGGCGGGCTGCTCTGTCGTAACGTTCGCCATGCGCACGACCGATGACGAGGACACCCCCGCGATCGCGATCAGACCGGCCGCCGCCAGCGCTTTGCCGCGCCCTGCCTTCGCCTCGACCGGCGCACGATAGGGTTCGAGCCAGGGAAGGCGGTCGCCCTCCTTCAACACCCCCGCGTCGGCCATCAGCGCATCTCCTCGGCGGCCTCCACGCCCATCAGGGCCAGGCCGTTCTTGATAACCTGCCCTATTCCGCGCGCCAATTCCAGCCTCGCGCGGGTTAGATCGGGTTGATTTTCAATGAGGAATCGCCGCTCTGTGTCGTCGTTGCCACGGTTCCATTGGGCGTGGAGCGCGGCGGCGAGGTCGCCGAGGAAGAAAGCGATCCGGTGCGGCTCATGCGCCAGCGCCGCAGCTTCCACCTGCCGCGGATATTGCGCGGCGAGTTTTGCCAGCGCAAGATCCTCGGCATCGAGCAGCGAAAGGTCGGCCGGCGTGTCGAGCGAGACGCCGATCTCTGCCGCCTTGCGCTGAAGCGAGGCAATTCGCGCATGGGCGTATTGGACGTAGAACACCGGATTGTCCTTCGACGCCTCGACCACCTTGGCGAAATCAAAGTCTAATGGCGCATCGGCGCGTCGCGTCAGCATCATGAACCGCACGACATCCTTGCCGACTTCGCGAACGACATCGGCGAGCGTGACGAAATTGCCCGATCGTTTCGACATTTTAATCGGTTCGCCAGCGCGGAACAGGCGGACCATCTGGACCAGCTTGACGTCGAGGTCGACGCGGCCTTCGGTCAGCGCGGTCACCGCCGCCTGGACCCGCTTGACCGTCCCCGCATGGTCGGCGCCCCAGATGTTGACCAGGTGATCGGCCTTGGCTGCCTTTTGCAGATGATAGGCAGCGTCGGCGCCGAAATAGGTCCAGCTGCCGTCCGATTTTTTCATCGGCCGGTCCTGATCGTCGCCGAACTGGGAGCTGCGGAACAGTGTCAGCTCGACCGGCTCCCAGCCCTCGGGCGCCTCGCCCTTTGGTGCTTCGAGCACGCCCAAGTACACCAGCCCCTTGGCCTCAAGAGATTCCAATCCTTTGCTGACGGCACCTGACTCATGCAGCTCCGCTTCGGACGTAAAAATATCGTGATGGATGCCGAGCAGCGCGAGGTCGTGCCTGATTAGCTCGATCATCGCCGCCACGGTTTTTTGCCTGAACAGGACGAGCCATTCGCTCTCGGGGGCGCCGACATATTTGTCGCCAAACTCGGCCGCCAGCAACTTGCCGACGGGGACAAGATAGTCGCCTGGATAGTATCCATCGGGAATCTCGCCGATGTTTTCGCCCAGCGCTTCGCGGTAGCGCAGGTGCGCCGAGCGGGCGAGCGTGTCGACCTGGCTGCCGGCATCATTGACATAATATTCGCGGGTAACGGCGAAGCCCGCCGCTTCGAGCAGCGAGGCCAGCGCATCGCCTACCACCGCGCCGCGGCAATGGCCCATGTGCATCGGCCCGGTCGGGTTGGCCGAGACATATTCGACGTTGACCCGCTCGCCCTTGCCGATGTCCGACAGGCCGTAACGCCGGCCCTCCCCGATGATCGTCGTCAGCTCGTCGCGCCACGCGTCCTCGGTCAGCCGCAGGTTGATGAACCCCGGCCCGGCGATTTCGACCGCGGTTACTCCCGGCAGCACTTCCAGCCTTGGAGCAATCAGCGCGGCGAACGCGCGCGGATTGGTTCCTGCCCCCTTGGCCAGGACCATTGCGGCGTTAGTCGCCAAGTCGCCATGCGACTCATCGCGAGGAGGCTCGAACGCAACCGCCTTGCGGTTGGCTTCGACCGGCAAATGTCCTTCGGTGACCAAATCGTCGAGGATAGCGTCGAGCAGCACGGAATAACGGGCATAGAGAGACAAGGCGGGTTCCGTCCGATGAAGGATGCGGCGCCTCTAGCGAATAGCCGCCGCCGCGTCACCCTTGGCCGAATCGCATTCCGTGCTTCAGGGAGAGGCGAAGGCAGCGGCGCCGAACGGATAGCGGAAGGCCGCGGCAAAGCCGTCGTAGATGACGCGTGCGGCCCGGGCGATCAGCCGCGGGCGGTCGTCCCGACCCCGGGCGAACAGCGCGACGGCGATGCGGCGGCCGTCGGGCATGGTGATGAAGCCGACGTCGCTGGTATATCCCGTCAGCGTCCCGGTCTTGTGCTCGACCGGCGTGCCCATCGGCAGCAACCCGCGAATGCGATTTCTGCCGGTCATGCAGCGGCTCATCAAGCCGAGCAGGTATGAACGGCTTGCCGGTCGAAGCAGCCTGCCGCTGTCGATCCGCTGCAACAGTTCGACCATCGCTCGCGGCGTGCTCGAATCCCGGACGTCGCGCAAATCACGGCGATCGCTCAGCAACTGGGCGATGCTGCGGTCGATACGCAGGCCGCTTAGCTCATTCTGGGTCAGCCAGTGCTGGATCGTGCGGGGGCCGCCAAGGTCGCGCAGCAAAATATCGGTCGCGGCATTGTCACTGTGGATCAGCATCGCTTCCATCAGCCTGCTCGCCGTCCGGCCGCGGATCGTGTCGCTGAGCGAGCGGCGGCCGGCTTCGACCTGCGCCAGATAATTGGCAGCAATCGCAACCTTGACCGTGCTGGCCATTGGGAAGGGCTCGTCGCCCTGCACGCTGATCAATTCGCCGCTCCTGAGGTCCAGCGCGGCGATGCCGACATCGCCCGAGCTGGCACCGACCATGGCGGTCAACTGCTGGCGCAGCGATTGCAGCGATGGGAGGGTCTGCGCCGACGCCGGCTGCGCCATCAGTACCAGCAGCCACAGCATTAGCCTCGTAAACCGCATCGTTCCCTTCCTTTCGCGATCAGGCGTAACTGCTGCAGTTCCAATGGTCGATGAACGATTAATTTCGTCGGCCGGATCGGGATGAGCCGAGGCGCGGGTGCGATTAGCCGAGGCTGTATCGCCCGCTACGGGACGACAGCCTATCCTATTCGCCTTGTGTGGCGATGCGGCGCGCCGTCACGATCGTCTGTACGACGAAAATCGCCAGCAGAATTGCACCAGCGGCGCCGACCAGCCAATCGAACGGCGACCAGCCAGGCTCCGGCTCGATCGCGAACATGGACAAAGTGACGGCGACAAGCAGCACTCGCAATTCGGTCGGGCCGGCGGCGATGTACGACAATTTGAGCTCGCCCAGCACCCGCGCCGATAAAAAGGCATGGATCGACATCAGCAAATATCCGGTCAGCGCGAACAGTGCGACATCAAACCTGACGAACGGACTGAGCCCCAGCCCCGCCATGATCATGAAATTGGCGAGCCCATCGCAGCTATGGTCGATGAAATAGCCGAAACGCGGCCGCTCGATGTCGCGGAACCGGGCCAGGCTGCCGTCGAGCGAATCGCCGAACCAGTGGACGCAATATCCTGCGATCGCCAGCCACAGCCAGCCGAGGTGAAGCGCACTCGCCGCATAACCGGTCAGCACCATCAGTGCGCCGACCAGCCCAAGGCTGGTCAGATGATCGGGCTTCACCCACTCGGGCAACCGGGCGCACAGCCAATTCAAGACCCGCCGCTCCGCCACCGCGAGCAAATTCTGCTGAATCCGCTCGATCGGTTTCAGCGGTGGAGGACTAGCGGGCGAATCCGGATTGGGCGGGCTGAGCAAAAGAGGTCCGATACAGCAGAATGTCACCTGTATGTAACGCAAGCGACGCCTCGCGTCACGGGTCAGCCCAACCCAAGCACGTCAGGCTAAGCCTAAAACTTCGCCACCCCGGCCATGATCAGGACGCAAGCGACGGTCATCAAAACCCATCCCGGATGGCGCCCCCGCGTCACCCAGCACTTGCCGATCGCGCCCTATAGGAAGAATCCGCCGACCACGAGCCGCGCCTGCGGATCGCCCTTCCAAGGTCAACGGTAACTAGAAACGATCGGGCAGCCTGACCGGCCCGATCAGTTCCTCGTGCCTGGCAATCGCGAAGCGGTCGGTCATGCCGGCGATGAAGTCGCCGATCCCTCGCAGTCGTCCCGTTTCGTCTGCTCCGCGCTGCCAGCCATCAGGAAGGTGCCGAGGATTTTCGCGGTAGCATTGCGCGAGGTCGGCAACGATCCGTTGCGCCTCGAGCCGGATCGGAGTCAGCGCATCCGAATTGTACAGGTGCCGGTAAAGATGCCGCTTAAGCGCGCGCTCCTCGGTCTGGATTTCGTCCGAAAAGCCGGCGAGTTGGCGACCGGCCGCGCGAACCTCATCGAGGCTTGCCACCCCCGCCTCGGCGATCCGTCGGCGTGTTTCGGCCAGCACGTCGCCAACCATGCTGCCGATCCCGTCGCGGACCAGCGCCTTCAGCTTGCGCGTGCGGTCGAGCCCCGGATGGCGGCGCTCGATGTCGGCCCAATGGCGCGCGACGAACGGCAATATGAGCAACGCGTCCAAATCGAGAATACCCGCGCGCAGCCCGTCGTCGATGTCGTGATTGTCATAGGCGATATCGTCGGCGATGGCCGCAACTTGCGCTTCGAGGCTCGGCCAGCTTTCCAGTTCGAGGTCGAAGCCTGCATTGGCCTCGGCCAGCGCCCAGTTCGGCGCCATGGCCGGACCGTTATGCTTGGCCAATCCCTCGAGCGTCTCCCAAGTCAGGTTCAATCCATCGAACGTCGGGTAGGGATTCTCCAGCGCGGTCACCAGCCGCAGCGTATGGCCGTTGTGATCGAACCCGCCGGCATCGACCAGGCTGCCGTCGAGCGCATGTTCGCCGCCATGGCCGAACGGCGGGTGACCCAGGTCATGGGCCAGGCACAGCGCCTCCGTCAGGTCCTCGTTGAGGCCCAGCGCTCGGGCCATCGTCCGGCCGATCTGCGCGACCTCGATCGAATGGGTCAGGCGAACCCGGAAATGGTCGCCGTCGGGCGCGACGAACACCTGGGTCTTGTGGCGCAGGCGGCGGAAGGCGACCGAGTGGACGATGCGGTCGCGGTCGCGCTGGAAAGCGTCGCGCGGCCCGCGCGGCCCGCGATCGTCCTCGGCGAAGGCCCGGCCGCGCGATTGGGATGGCTGCGCGGCAAGGGCCCTGGGAAGCGTCATTTCGACGGAAGTTTCTCGATCCTGATCTGCGCCGGGGTGCGGGTCCAGCTAAAGCCGTCGACCCCCGACTTGGCAAGCTTGTTGACGAACGCCTGGGCGTCGTTCTTGCTGTCGAACGGCCCGACCAGCAGGCGGAAATAATCCTTGCCGCCGGTGACATAGCCAGGCCGCTTGAGTAGCGAACCCGCCTTGGCGCCGAGCTTGCCATATTCGATCGCCATCCGTTCCTGCTGCGACCCGCCGGCGAGCTGGACCCAGTTGGTCCCGCGAACCCCGAGCTTTTCGGCCTCTTCCCTGGCCTTCTTCTCAGCGGCGAGCTTCTCGTCGCGCTGCTTTTTCTCCGCCAGCTTCTTGGTCGCCGCTGCTTTATCGGCCTTGGTCGGCTTTGCATCGAGCGCCGGCGTGACCTTGGCCTCGATCCGCGGTTTGGGGGCGGGCGGCGGGGGCGGGGGCGCTTCGGCAATGGTCGCCAGCAATTTGTCGATCCCGCTCAGCCGTCCGTCCGGGCCAACCGGCGAAGCGTCGGAAATCGAAAAGGCCGGCTTGGCAAGCTCGGTCGCAGTAGCTGGAGCTGGAGCCGGAGCCTCCGCCGGAGCAAGCGCAGGGTCGATCGCCGTCAGCGCGGCGCTATTGGTCGCCGACGGCAAGCTAAAAGACGGTCGGGGCGCGGGCGCGGGTGAATTGGTGCTGGCGATGGAATTGACCGCGATCTTGACCGGCGCGGCGGGTTGAGCCAGCGCCGATCGCGGCGGAGAAGGCGAGGCAATCCGCGGTTGCCTCACGGTCGCTACCGGCGAGACTATCGTGGTGGCCTGCGCAACCCTTGTCGCCGCATCCCCCGGGAAAATGCCGAGATGCACCGCGGCGGCTTTGTCGGCGGCATTCAAATTTGGCAGACGGCGAAAAAATGGGTCGAAGCGCACAGCGGCGCCGGGCATGATCGCCTCGATCGCCTGGCTGGCGGCAATCCGATCCCCGCTCAACGCTAGGACAAACGCGCGGGTGCGTTGCGCGGCGGGATCGCGGCGGTCGAGCAGCGGCTGCAGCGTATCGAGCGCGCCCTTCTTGTTCTTGGCGATGGCCAGGCTGAGGGCCAGGCGGCGGCGCGCCTCGTCCTGGGACTTACCGATCATCGCCATTCGATAATCGGCCTGCGCCGAGCCAAAGTCGCCCATCAGATCGCGCGCCATGCCGCGGTCGAGCGCGACGCTTGATGCTGAGGCGCCGAGGCGGGTCGCCTGGTTGAAATAGGCGATGGCGCTTTGCGGGTCGTCCATTTGCACCATCGTCGAGGCGAGGCCCGCCTTGGCCGCGGGGGCGGTAGGCCAGACCTCCTCGGCCCTACCGAAGAAACCGATCGCCGCTTGAGTATCGCCGAGGTCGAGCGCGGCCTTTCCGGCGCCGATCAGCGCGCTGAAGTCACGCGGGCTGCCGGCGAGTATGCGGATGTAGTGACCCAGCGAGTCGGCAGGCGACAGCACGACGCCCGGCGCGAGAGCCGGCGGTGGCGGCGGCGCGGCGTCAATATATTGAGCTGCCGCCGGACTGGCGCTGGCGAGCAAGGGCAATAGCGACAGGCCGAGCATCAGGCGGCGGCTGTGCAGGGATTTGCGCATTGCGAAGCTCATGCCCAAGCGGAGCTTGCTCAAAGCTTGCTGAAAAGCGGGGCGCGGCAGAATGTGGCGCTGCGGCGACGAGCCGAGGCGTTGGGTGCCCCGGCCCGTCAGCCGGCCCTACTGGTTGTTCTGGCGGTTGAGGAAGCGCGGAATGTCGAGCGGTTCGCGGCGAATGCTCGGCGCCGGCTCATCATCGACCTTGGCCTGGGCTGCCCCGCGCGCGATGTTCGACATCCGCTCGAACAGCGTGCCGCTCTCGCGTGCTGCCGGGGGAGCTACGGCCTCCTCGTCGGCCGGCGGCGCAATCGGCGTGCCGGTCACCGGATCGGACAATATGTCGTCGCTCTCGAGCAGCAACTCGTCCCCAGCCAGGTCGTCGCTGGTTAGGTCGAGCGACGTGCCCTCGTCGGTTTCGGCGCTTTCCCGCGGCGTGGGCGCAGGCACCGGCGCCGTCGCGCGCGCCGCCGTCGGGAAAGTGAACACCTTGCCCGGCTGCGCCTGGGTTCCCATCTCCGCTTCAATTCCGGTGGCGACCACCGATACCCGGATCCGCCCTTCCATATTATTGTTGAACGCCGATCCCCAGATGATGTTGGCGTCGGGGTCGACCAGTTCTTTGATGTGGCTCGCGGCTTCGTCGACCTCCATCAGGCGCATGTCCTCGCCCCCGGTGATCGAGATGATCACGCCCTTGGCGCCCTTCATGCTGACCCCGTCGAGCAGCGGGTTGGAAATTGCCTTTTCGGCCGCCTCGATCGCGCGATTGTCGCCAGCCGCTTCGCCGGTTCCCATCATCGCCTTGCCCATCTCGCCCATCACCGAGCGGACGTCGGCGAAGTCGAGGTTGATGAGGCCGGGCATGACCATCAGGTCGGTGATGCCGCGCACGCCCTGCTGCAGAACCTCGTCGGCCATTTCGAACGCTTGTTTGAAGGTCGTTTCCGACGTCGCCAGGCGGAACAGATTCTGGTTGGGAATGACGATCAGCGTGTCGACATGCTTCTGCAATTCCTCGATGCCGGCGTCGGCCGATCGGCCGCGACGCGTGCCTTCGAAGGCGAACGGCTTGGTCACCACCCCGACAGTGAGGATACCGCGGTCGCGCGCGGCCTTGGCGATCACCGGGGCGGCGCCGGTCCCGGTGCCCCCGCCCATGCCGGCGGCGATGAAGCACATGTGAGCGCCCTCAAGCGCCTTTTCGATCTCGTCGAGCGTCTCTTCGGCGGCGGCGCGGCCGATCTCGGGACGCGAGCCGGCGCCGAGCCCCTGCGTGATTTTTAGCCCCAGCTGAATACGCCGATCGGCTTCGCTAGCATTGAGCGCCTGCGCGTCGGTGTTGGCGACCAGAAACTGCACGCCCTGGACGTCCGATTTGATCATGTTGGCGATCGCGTTGCCGCCGGCGCCGCCGACCCCGATGACACTGATCCGCGGGCGGAGCTCGTCGACTTCCGGCCGAATGAAATCAATGCTCATGGAAACCCCCTCCGCAGATGCAACGCGTTGAACCGTGGGCAGGAATCTTTGCACCATGTCGATTTGGTCCCCAAGTAAAAAATGGACCGGGACCCAAAAAAGTGAACATTTGATTCATTATGGCACAAGACTGAGTCTCAAACGCCACGTTAACGGTCAATATCCCTGGCGAAGCGCGCTCACCAACCGTCCGAAAAAACCCGTCGCGGGCTTACGCTCCTTGCCCGAACCCATCGCTAGATCGCGAATATCGCCCGACCCGCTGCCGGCCAGCATCGCGAGCCCGACCAGCGTCGAAAAGGCCGGGCCGCTGTGCGCCTCGGGCAGGCCGGTGATCGTCCGCGGCCGGCCGACGCGGACCGCTCGGCCGAGCACACCCTGCATATAGTCGGCGATGTTCTTCAATTCCGCCCCGCCCCCCGTCAACACGACCTGCCGCCCGACCGGCCCGGTAAAGCCGAGCCCCTTGAGCGCGGCCTCGATCTCGCCGGTGATCTCCTCGACCCGCTGGCGGATAACGGTGATCAGTTGAGCGTGGGTGATGCGCAACGGCTCGGCGCTGTCCTCGCCGCCGATCGGCGCCGCTTCTATCATCTCATGATTGTCGCGCGGGGACGTCATCGCCGATCCGAAGCGGCACTTCATCCGCTCCGCCTCGCGCCGCTGGACGCCGAAGGCGCAGGCGATATCGTCGGTAATGTCCTTGGCTCCAAGCGGGATCGAGCGCAGCCCGACCAGCATTCCGCCGGCATGCAGCGAGACATTGGTCACCTCAGCGCCCATTTCGACCAGCGCGACGCCGAGCTCGCGCTCCTCTTGCGTCAGGCAGGCCAGCGCGGCGGCGACCGGCGAGGCGACGATCGCCTTCACGCCGAGGTGCGCGGAGCGGATGACATAGTCGATGTTGCGCAACGGCGCCGGATCGGCCGCGACGACATGAATGTCGACCCCCAACCGGTCGGCATGCAGCCCGATCGGGTGGCTGACTCCTTCGACTCCGTCGATCGTGTAGAGCGCCGGATGGGCGTGGAGCACGACCTGACCGTTGCGGTCGACCGCAGCCTTCCCCTCGCGTAGCAGTTCGTTGATGTCCGACTGCTCGACCTGGTGCCCACCGAGCTCGACCTCGACATTGGCGACGTCGCTGACCAGTCCGCCGGCGGCAAAGCTGGCCCAGACGTCGTCGACCGTGACGCCCGACATGCGCTCGGCAATCTCGACCGCCTCACGCACCGCAACCTCACTCGATTCCATGTCGGTGACATAGCCGCGCTTGACCCCGCGACTCTCGCGCTGGCCGGTCCCGAGCACGCGCAGCCGCCCGTCGGCGTCGAGGGTGACGATCAGCGCGCTGACCTTGGATGAACCAATGTCGAGCGCGGCGATCAAGGGCTGGTCGGAAGGGGCGGCCATGAACGCTGGGTCTAACTTTCAGACGGGGCTTCGGGAATGATCGGCTCGCCCGGCTCACGGGGCAGGCGGACGATCATCTTGCCCGGTATGCGCAGGTCGAAGCGGAGCATGCCGCGGCCAAGCAGGCCCGACGATTTGTCGACCTTGGCGAATTTGGTCAGCGCGGCGGCGGCGGTGGCAGCGCCTTCGGGCAGCGCGATCGTCTCGCCCGACTGGAAGCTCAGATCCCAACGGCGCTGGCCAACCCAACTCGCCGAAGCAAGCTGCGCCTTCAAAGCCGGCACCTGGTCGAGCAGTCGTTCGAGCCGCACCGCCTGGCCGTTCGCGCCCTTCCCGATCAGCAGCGGCAGGTCGGGCATCTGGCTGACCGGCACCCGGTCGAGCACTACCCCTTCGGCGTCGATCAGCGACAGGCGCTGGTCATCCTGCCACAGCGCCGCCGGCTTGCGCTCGACCACATCGATGACCAGCGTATCGGGGAACCGCCGCGACACGCGCGCGTCCTTGATCCAGCCATAATCGAGCAGTCGCTGGCGGATCGCGGACACGTCGACCAGCGGCATCGCGGTGGTCTTCTGGTCAAGCGCGATGGCATAGACCGGCTTCGGGTCCATCCGCTTGAGCCCCTGGATATCGACACTTTTCACTCGAAAGCCGGCGTCGCCGACGGCCTCGCCCGCCGCCAGCCCGACCTTCGCAGGCACGTCGAGCGCTATCAGCGCCACGGCGGCAATGGCCAGCACGAACAGCCCGAAAGCCCAGGTCGCAAGGCGATTGGCCTCGGCCTGCTCAACTGGCAGCCTGGCGGCGAGCTTCTTGGGTACCGAGACGCGGGGCGCGGCCTTCTTGGGCCGGCCGCGGTTGGGTGCCCCCCGCCGGACGCGCGCCGCGCTCACCCGGTATTTTCCAAGGCTTCGGCTTTGTTGGTCGCACCGGCCAAGGCCTCAGCGATGATCCGCTCGACCAGCTCGCCGTAGCCGATGCCCCGGTGCCGCGCCTGTTCGGGCACCAGGCTGAGCGGCGTCATTCCGGGCTGGGTGTTGATTTCCAGCAAGTAGATGCCCGCCTCGCCCTGTTGATCGTCCCAGCGGAAGTCGGAACGCGATGCTCCCTTACACCCGAGCAGCCGGTGCGCGGCCAGCGCCGTTACCATCATCGCGTCGGCGATACCCGGCGGCACTTCGGCCGGGCAGACATGCTCGGTCAGCCCGTCGGTATATTTGGCGTCGAAATCGTAGAAGCCCGCTTTGGGCTTCAATTCGGTCACGCACAGCGCCTCATCGCCGAGCACCGCCACGGTCAGTTCGCGCCCGCGAATGAACGGTTCGGCCAGCAGCCGCTCGAAATGCATCCATGGCCCTTCGGCTTTAGCGCTGATCGGGTGGCCATAATTGCTCTCGTCGGTGACGATCGCGACCCCGACCGAACTGCCCTCGTTGACGGGCTTTAGCACAAAGGGGCGAGCCATCGGATCGCCTTCGTAGAGGCTGCTGCTGTCGACCATTTTGCCCTTGGGCATGCGAACGCCGTGCGGAACCAGCACTGCCTTGGTCAGCTCCTTGTCGATCGCGATCGCCGAGGTAGTCAGGCCCGAGTGAGTGTAGGGAATCCGCATCAGATCGAGCAGGCCCTGGATCGTGCCATCCTCGCCTGGCGTGCCATGCAGCGCGTTGAATACCACATCGGGATTCAGCTCCGCCAGCCGCGCCGCGACGGTGCGATCCATGTCGAGCGCCGTGACGTTGGTAAAGCCACGTTCCCTGAGCGCCGCAACAACGCCCTCGCCGCTCATCAACGACACCGGCCGCTCCGCCGACCAGCCGCCCATCAGCACGACGATATGCAAATTCCTGTCGAGCAGGCCCACGCTCATGCAACTCCGATCCGCTGGATTTCCCATTCGAGGGTGATGTTGGTTGCGTCCTGCACCCGGCGCCGCACTTCTTCGCCCAACTCCTCGATGTCGGACGAACTGGCGTTACCGAGGTTGAGCAGGAAATTGCAATGCTTCTCCGATACTTGTGCGTCCCCTACCCGAAGTCCTCGGCACCCGGCGGCATCGATCAGTGCCCAAGCCTTGTGGCCCTGCGGGTTTTTGAAGGTCGACCCGCCGGTGCGACTGCGGAGCGGCTGCGTCGCCTCCCGCGCGGCGGCAATGCGGTCCATCTCGGCGCCGATCGTCGCGGGATCGCCCGACTGACCGCGTAACACCGCTTCCACCACCACCGCACCCTCGGGCAATTCGGAATGGCGATACCTGTAGCCGAGCCGGTCGGCCGACCATTCCTCGACGCGCCCGTCCTTCAGCACCACAGTGCTGGAGACGAGAATGTCACGTACCTCGCGTCCGTAGGCCCCGCCATTCATCCGCACGAACCCGCCAACCGTGCCGGGAATGCCACGCAGGAATTCAAGCCCGGCGATGCCGTCATCCCTCGCAGTCGACGAGACGAGAATGCCGGAAGCGCCCCCGCCGCATCTAAGCGTCACCTCGTCGACCCGCGCAATCTTCGCGAACGGCTTACCTAGGCGAACCGTAACCCCCGGAACGCCGCCATCGCGGACGATCATGTTGCTTCCCAGGCCGAGCGCCATCACCGGCGTCCCAGCATCGAGCCCGTTGAGGAAAGCAACTAGGTCGTCGCGATCCGCCGGTTCGAACAACAGTTCCGCGCTACCGCCCGACTTGAACCATACGAGAGGGGCAAGGGGCGTCTCGGCTTTGAGCTGTCCGCGAATCTCCCCCTCCCGCCTGCGAGAGTAGGTCGGGGGGTGGGCTTGTACATTCGTCACAGCCCCTCCCCTGCGGCGCTTCGCGCCTCTTCCTCTCCCGCATGCGGGAGGGGAGTTTTTGCCGCTCGTACCCCGGCGATGCCGTCGGCCAGCCCCGCCGCCCACTTGGTGATATCTCCCGCTCCCATGCACAGCACCAAGTCGCCGTCTGCCGCGAGGTCGCGCAAATTCGCGGCGAGGTCGGCCGCGCTGTCGACCGTCTTGACCATGCGGTGGCCGTGCGCGCGAAGCCCCTCGGCCAGAGCGGTCGCGTCGACCCCCTCGATCGGCTCCTCCCCCGCGGCATAGACCGGCGCGACGAACACCACGTCGGCGTCGTTGAAGGCGTTCTGAAAATCTTCCATCAAATCGTGGAGCCGAGTGAAGCGGTGCGGTTGAACCACCGCGATCACCCGCTCCTCGGCGGCCTCGCGTGCGGCCGACAGCACCGCCCGGATTTCAACCGGATGGTGGGCATAATCGTCGATGATCACCGTGCCGCCAACCTCACCGACCCGCGTGAAGCGGCGCTTGACCCCGGTGAAGCGCGCGAAGCCATTAGCGATGGTCGCATCGTTCATCCCGAACTCGATTCCGACCGCGACCGCGGCAAGCGCGTTCAGCACATTGTGCCGCCCCGGCATCGGCACGAAAATCCCGCCGATCGTCCGGCGGCTGCCGTCGCGCTGAAGCGCGGTCGCGTCGAACCGCGTCCCGCCATTTTCGGGAACGATATTCTCGGCGCGCAGATCGGCCAGCGCCGACGTGCCATAGGTCACCACCCGCCGGTCGCGGATGCGGCTCAGCACGCTCTGCACCTCGGGATGGTCGACGCACATCACCGCGAGCCCGTAAAACGGCACATTTTCGACGAACTCGACGAACGCGTCCTTGACCTGGTCGAACCCGCCATAATGGTCGAGATGTTCGGGATCGATGTTGGTCACCACCGCGATCGTCCCGTCCAATCGCAAAAAACTGCCGTCGCTCTCGTCGGCTTCGACCACCATCCAGTCGGACTTACCCAGTCGCGCGTTCGATCCATAGGCGTTGATCACTCCGCCGTTGATCACCGTCGCGTCGATCCCCCCGGCATCGAGCATCGCCGCGACCATCGAGGTCGTCGTGGTCTTGCCGTGGGTGCCGGCGACCGCGATGGTCGATTGCATGCGCATCAGCTCGGCCAGCATTTCGGCGCGGCGGACCAGCGGCAGTCGTCGCTCGATCGCCGCCTCAATTTCGGCATTGCCACGCGGAATCGCAGTCGAGCAGACCACCACCCGGGCATCGCCCAGATTGTCGGCGCAATGCCCGATCGCGACTGGGATTCCGGCCTTGCGCAATCCTTCGACGGCATAGCCCTCGGCCTGGTCGCTACCCTGAACGCTATAGCCTAAATGATGCATCACCTCGGCGATGCCTGACATGCCGATGCCGCCGATGCCGACGAAGTGGATCGTCCCGATCTCGGTGCCCATCGCTTTCATGCCGGAGCGCCCGCGCCCATCGCGAACGCCGGCGTCCCGCCGTTGCCCGCCTTGCCAACCAAGATCGGCGCCACCCCGCCGGCAATCCGCTCGACCAGGTCGGCCAGGTCGCGCGTCGCGTGCGGGTGTCCGATCGACAGCGCTCGCTCCGCGGCATTAGCCAGTGCCTGCGCGTCGCCCGCGATCGCCTCGACCTGTGCCGCCAGCAGCTCCGACGTGAATTCGTCCTGGGGAATCATCCGGGCTCCACCGGCCTTGGCCATTTCGCGCGCGTTGGCGGTCTGGTGATCGTCGGTCGCGCTCGGCAGGGGCACCAGGATCGCCGGGCGGCCCGCGGCGGTCAACTCGGCGATGGTCGAGGCGCCGGCGCGGGCGATGACCAGATGCGCGTCGGCAACCCGGTCGGGCATGTCGGTGATATAGGTCAGCAGTTCCGCCGGAATGTTGAGCGCGGCATAACGTTCACGCACCGCTTCGATGTCCTCGGCGCGGCACTGCTGCACCACCTGCAACCGGTTGCGCAGCCTCTGCGACAGCATGCCCAGTCCGTCGGGAACCACCTGGCCGAGGATTGTCGCCCCCTGGCTGCCGCCGGTGACCAGTATTTTCAGGGGCGCGGTCTCATCATATTCGGGAAACGGCATCGTCCCCAGCCGCGCCACCTCGGCGCGCACCGGATTGCCGACCAGCGCCACCTTGCGCCGATAACCCGGCTTCAGCCGATCGACCTCATGGTAGGCAGTGGCGATCGCCGCCGCGTCCCCGGCGACCCACCGGTTGACCCGGCCGAGAACCGCATTCTGCTCGTGCAGGATGGTCGGGATATGCGCCGCGCTAGCCGCCAGCAGCGCCGGAAAAGCGGGATAGCCGCCGAACCCGATCACCGCATCGGGCCGGAACTCGCGATACAGGTCTTTGGCCTGCCGCCGCCCGGCAAGCACCGAACGCATCGCCTTGATCATCCCGATCGGCCCGCCCGCCAGCCGTCCGGCCGGCAGCAGATGCGTCGGCACACCGTCGAACAGGCCAGGAATCTTCGCCCCACGATCGTCGGTGATCAGCATCACGCCGTGCCCGCGCGCCTTCAGTTCGGCGGCGAGCGCGTGGGCCGGAACCATGTGCCCGCCGGTGCCGCCGGCGGCGAGGGTGATGTTCATGACGCGATCATGCCCCGATCTTCTCCCCGCCCCATTTCACGACATAGGGCGAGCGCGTCAGATAGGGATTTCGCCGTGTGAAGGCGAGCAGCAATCCCATGCCGATCGACAGCGCCAGCATCGACGAACCGCCATAGCTGATGAACGGCAGGGTCATTCCCTTCGATGGCGCGATCTGGACATTGACTGCCATGTTGATCAGCGCCTGCAACCCAAATTCGATTACCAGACCCGCCGCAGCCAGGATGGCGAAGCTCGATTCTTCGTCGAGCAATTTGACCAGCACCCGCGCGACAATCGCTAGATAGAGGCAAGCAATGGCGAGGCAGGCGATCAAACCGAATTCCTCGCCGATGACCGAGAAGATATAGTCGGTGTGCGGCTCGGGCAGCCCGAACTTGCGGGTGCCGCCGCCCGGCCCCATTCCGAACAGCCCGCCCGCGGTCAGCGTGCGCATCGCGTTCTCGACCTGGAAATTGTCGCCTTCGCCGAACAGGAAGCCGTTGATGCGGATCGTCGCCACATCGTAGAAGAAGTAAGCGAGCACGACGCCGATCGCGCCGGCCACCGCCAGCCCGCCGAGCACGCGCAGATTGACTCCGGCCAGCGCCAGCATTGCCACCCACACCGCGACGAAGATGATCGTCGATCCAAAATCGGGCTGGCGCATCAGCAGGATCGCGACCAGCCCGGTCAACACGCCCGACAGCGCGAACACCGGCAGCGAGCGGTCGGCCTCGCGCAGACTCAACAGCCACGCCATCGCTACGACGAAGAACGGCTTGAGGAATTCCGAGGGCTGGAACTGGGCGACGCCGAGGTTGAGCCAGCGCTTGGCTCCGTTCACTTCGGCGCCGAGCAGCGGCACCAGCCCCAGCGCAACGACGCACGCCAAGGCGCCGATCAGGGCCAAGCGCCGCAATTTTTCACGGCTCATCATTGAAATGCCGATCATCACCGGCAGCGACAGCGCGATCCATGCGATCTGGCGGTAGAAATAGTGGAGTTCGTCGAACCGCACCGATCCGCCCGAATAGCGCCGCGCAGCGGCCGGGCTGGCGGCGGCGACCGCGATCAGGCCGATCCCGATCAGCACCGCCAGCATCAGCACCAGCACCCGGTCGATTTCCCAGAACCAGCGCCCGGTCGCCGATCGGTCCGACCGCCCGTAGCGCGCCGGGTCGACCAGCGCCGCGCCGGCCTTGATCCGTCCGGTGATCGTCTGAGTCATAACGCCCTCACCATGTCACGAAACGCATCCCCGCGCGCCTCGAAATCCTTGAACTGGTCGAACGAAGCGCAGGCCGGCGAAAGCAGCACCGTCTCCCCGGATTGCGCATCGCTCGCCGCCGCCTTCACCGCCGCGTCGAGTGTCCCGCACTCTGCCACGGCCATGTGCGGCGACAAGAGCTTTGCGAACATTTCGCTAGCCTCGCCAATGGTATAGGCCTTGCGCACATGCCCGAAATGCGGCGCGCATTCGTCGAGATTGTCGGTCTTCGCCTGCCCGCCCAAAATCCATCGGATCGCGGGGAAGGCGGCCAGCGCGGGCGCGGTGGCGGTTGGGTTGGTTGCCTTGCTGTCGTTGACGAAGATGAGGCCTTCCTTCTCCGCGACGCGCTCCATCCGGTGGGGCAGGCCGGGGTAGGTTCGGAGGCCGCTCTCAATTTCGGAACTCGAAAGGCCTAACATTTCGCAGACGCCAATTGCGGCGCTGGCATTCTGGAGATTGTGCGGGCCTTGAAGCGCGGGGCCAAGATTGTTCCCCGGCGAAGGCCGGGGCCCAGGAGCGCCGGCAGGCGTTGCTAACGCAGCGCCCTGGACCCCGGCCTTCGCCGGGGAACAAGTTAAATCGATTGCGACCGACCGCTCAGCCTGCATCTGAAACAGCCTGCGTTTAGACACCACATAAGCCTCGAAATTCTCATACCGATCCAGATGGTCGGGCGTCACGTTCAGCAGCACCGCCACATCGCAATCGAGGCTTTGGGTCAGGTCTATCTGATAGCTCGACAGCTCGAGCACATAGACCCCGCCTTCGGGCAGCGGGTCCTGCGCCAGAATCGGCAGACCGATGTTGCCGCCCATCAGGCTCGGCACCCCCGCGGCCTGGAGGATATGGTGGACCAGCGCGGTGGTGGTCGACTTGCCGTTGGTGCCGGTGATCCCAACCACCTTGTGCGGCGGCAGCTCGGGCCGGGCGCGCGCGAACAGTTCGATATCGCCGATGATCTCCACCCCCGCCGCGCGAGCCCGGGAAGCGATCGGGTGACGATTGAGGGGAATGCCAGGTGAGACGACGATGGAGTCGAATTGAGAAAGGTCGGAGTCGAGAAAGTCGGAGATTTCAGTTCCCCGGCGCAGGCCGGGGTCCAGGGC
>NZ_JACDDV010000056.1 GCF_013816785.1 Sphingomonas sp.
CGTCCGCACGGTCGAACAGGCCAATCAGGCATTCGACGACATCACCTATGAAAAGGGCGAGTCGGTCATCTCGATGCTCGAGGGATTTGCCGGGGCCGACACGTGGCGCGACGGGATCCGCGCCTATATGAAGAAATTCGCTCATCGCAACACGCGCACCGACGATTTGTGGACGGCAATTGAGGGCGCCGGCGCCAAGGGGCTGACGGTCGTGGCGAGGGACTTCACCACCCAGCCCGGAATCCCGCTGATCCAGGTCGGGCCGGCGCGCTGCGTTAACGGCAAGACCGTGGCGACGATCATGCAGGGCCAATTTTCGAACGATCGCAAGGCGCAGGCCGCAGCCACGCCCACCGCCTGGCACGTCCCGGTGCGCGCGAGCATCGGCGGCAAGGCACCCGTGACGATGATCACCCAGTCACGATCGGGTCAGATCGAAGTGCCGGGCTGCGGCGTGCTGCTGCTCAACCCCGGCCAGACCGGCTACTATCGCACCTTGTACAGCGCGCCGCAGGCCGACGCGCTGCGCGCCGCTTTCCCGCGCCTTGGTCCGGTCGACCAATATGGCACGCTGACCGATGCGATGGCGCTGTCGGAGGCGGGGTATCAGCCAATGGCGCGCGGGCTCGACCTGCTCGCAGCGATCCCCGCCAATGGTCATGGCAAATTGGTCTCGCACGGGATCGGCGCGTGGGCCCAGCTCTACGGCCAGTTCGACGGTGATGCGGCCACGCAGGCGGTGATCAAGGCGCAAATCCTGCACCGCTTCGGACCGCGGCTCGATCAGCTCGGCTTCGCGCCGCGCGCCGGGGAGCCGCCGCTCGACAGCTTGCTTCGCCAGACGCTGATCACGCAGCTTGGCCGGATCGGCGACCCGCGCGTGGTCAACGAAGGACAGCGCCTGTTCGCGGCGTGGCAGCGCAACCGCAACGCGATCCCCGGCGCGCTCCAGGAGACCTGGCTCGGCGTGATCGCGCAAAATGCCACCCCGGCGACGTGGGACGCGCTTCACAAAGTCGCCAGCCAGACGCGCGGCTCGGTCGAGCGCACCGCGCTCTATCAATTGCTTGGGCGGGCGCAGGACGAAGCGCTGGCGCGCCGCGCGCTCGACCTTGCGCTGACCAAGGAACCGGGTGCGACGGTCAGCGCGGGCATCATCCGCGCGGCGGCCGACCGCCATCCGGCGATGGCGCTCGACTTCTTCCTGTCGCACCTCGCCCAGGTCAACGGGCTGGTCGACATTTCCGGCCGCTCGCGCTTCCTCGCCAGGCTGGTCGGCGACGCCAACGATCCGGCGTTTGTCGCCAAGCTCAACGGCTATGCCAACGCCAATCTTGCCGCCGACGACCGGCGGCCGGTGGCGCAGGCGGTCGCCAAGATCCAGTGGCGCGGCGCCAATCTTCCGCGCATCCGGGCCGAGGCCACGCAATGGCTGAAAGCACACCCTGCCGCATGAAGGGTTGATCGCGGCGGTGGATCGGTTATAGGCCCCCTCGTTCGACGGTTCGCCGCCGGGCACTCGTCCGAGACAGTCGCTGGGTTTTGCCCCTTAATGCGCGGCCTAGACGGGGACAGGAATTATGACGGAGCGCCTCGTGCCTCCGGTCGTGCGTTGGCCTTGGCCGGCGCCCATTTGATCCAGCCCCCCGGACAATCTGCCTTAGTCGCCTTACCGCGACGGGCTGCTTCGTCGCCATCCGGCGGAGGAGTTGTTTGAACCTCGGCCGGAGCCTCGCTTTGGCCGAAAAGGAGTATGGCATGGATCGTAGCCAAAAAGCCGATCTGGTTGCCGAGCTGAAGAGCGTCTTCTCCGAGACCAGCGTGGTGGTCATCACCCGCAATCTCGGCATGACGGTGGCCCAGTCCACCGACCTGCGATTGAAGATGCGCGACGCCGGTGCCCAGTTCAAGGTGGCGAAGAACCGGCTTGCCCTGATCGCGCTCGAGGGCACCAAGTACGGACCGATCGGCGACATGCTGACCGGTCCGACGGCGCTCGCAACTTCGGTCGATCCCGTCGCGGCCGCCAAGGTCGCCGTGGATTTCGCCAAGACCAACGATCGTCTTGAGATCGTTGGCGGGGCGATGGGCGATAAGCTGCTCGACGTGAACGGGGTCAAGGCTCTCGCCGCGCTTCCGTCGCTCGATCAGCTGCGCGGCACGCTGGTGGGCCTCATCCAGGCGCCCGCCACCAAGCTTGCCCGCATCGCTATCGAGCCCGCGAGCCTGCTGGCCCGCGTTACCGGGGCGTATGCCGCCAAGGCAGCCTGATTTTCGCAACTAGTCTTCATCGCACGACAAATTGGGCGAGATGCCCGCAAGGAGTTTTCAAATGGCTGACATCAACAAGATCGTCGACACCCTGTCCGCACTCACCGTTCTCGAAGCTGCCGAACTGGCCAAGGCTCTCGAAGAGAAATGGGGCGTTTCGGCTGCCGCTGCCGTCGCCGTCGCCGGACCGGCCGCCGCCGCCGCACCGGCCGAGGAAGAGAAGACCGAGTTCGACGTGATCCTCACCGGCGACGGTGGCAAGAAGATCAACGTCATCAAAGAGGTCCGCGTGATCACCCAGCTCGGCCTCGGCGAAGCCAAGGCGCTGGTCGAAGGTGCTCCCAAGCCGATCAAGGAAGGCGTCAACAAGGCCGAAGCCGAGAAGATCAAGGCCCAGATCGAAGCCGCCGGCGGCACGGTCGAACTCAAGTAAGCTTCAAAGATTTCGTGGGCGTCTTGAAGCACCTGCGGATGGGAAGGGCGGCCTCGCAAGGGGTCGCCCTTTTCGTTCGGATTAGCTTCATCCCTATTATTATTGCAACGTACCCAAATCGAGTCCGTTGGTGTGGCATCGCCGCGCGATCACGGGCTTGCGGCGGCTGAGAGACGCTGCGCTCCCGCTCAACGGGAGAGCCATGTTCCTGAACCTTAGAATCCTGCTCGTCGAGCCCAACTGTTACCAGGCGCTCGATCTCCTCTGCTCGTTCGAGGAATTGTGTGTCGAGGTGATCGGCCCGGTCGCCAGCGCGGCGGATGGACTGGCGCTGGTCGACGCGGGGCGAGTGTCGGCGGCGGTGATCGATTGCAATCTACATGACCCGGATATCGGACTGCTGGCCCGCTGTCTGCGTGCGGAGGGGATTCCGTTCATTGTCCAGACCAGCGATGGAACGCTCAGGCCGATTGACGACATCCAGCCCGCCCCCGCCTGCGTTAGGAAGCCAAGCCGCCCGCAAGCCGTGATCGCCGCCCTGCTGGCGGAGGTTCAGTCAGATCGAACAATCCAGATTCCGGTTTCAAATTAGCCTTAGCTCATAGCGCCAAAATCTCGTCGCCCTATTGCGCGCCATGTGAAAAGCGCTATATCCAGCTTATCCAATACATGACGGCTCCGCCGCACGGCTTCGTGCGCCCGGGGCCTTTCCTGTCCTCACCGGGACACGGACCGAGCCCGCGCAACGGTCCGAACATAGGGTGAGGAGTGAACAGGAGCCGCGCCCGACCTTATCGATTTGAGGGACGCGTGCCTCGGCGCATGTCCCGCCAGCGCAGGGAATCTCATGGCGACCAAGCAAAAAGACGTGCCCACTATGGCCCGCACCAACAACTCGCGCCGCATCCGCAAGATCTTCGGTAACATCCACGAAATCAGCGAAATGCCGAACCTGATCGAGGTTCAACGCGAAAGCTATGAGCAGTTCCTTCGCTCCAATCCGGAAACGGGCTATGTCTCGGGCCTCGAAAAAACGCTGCGCTCGGTCTTTCCGATCCAGGATTTCGCGGGCACCGCGCACCTCGACTTCGACCGTTATGAGTTGGAGCCGCCGAAGTACGATACCGACGAATGCCGTCAGCGGGGACTGACCTACGCCGCGCCGATGCGCGTCACGTTGCGCCTAACCAGCTTTGAGATCGACCCCGACACGGAGGCCAAGTCGGTGATCGATATCAAGGAGCAGGACGTCTACATGGGCGACATGCCTTTGATGACGGGCAACGGCACCTTCGTCATCAACGGGACCGAGCGAGTCATCGTCAGCCAGATGCATCGTAGCCCAGGCGTGTTGTTCGACCATGACCGCGGCAAGACCCATTCCAGCGGCAAATATCTCTTCGCAGCGCGCGTCATCCCTTATCGTGGCTCGTGGCTCGACTTCGAATTCGACGCCAAGGATATCGTCAACGTTCGCATCGACCGCAAACGCAAGCTGCCCGTTTCGGCCCTGCTCCACGCGCTCGGCCTGTCGAGCGAGGAAATCCTCAACACCTTTTATAAGACCGTTGTCTATGGGCGCGGTCCCAACGGCTGGCAGATTCCCTACACCATCGAGAATTGGCGCGGGCAGAAACCGACCCATGACGTGGTCGACGCGGATTCAGGCGAGGTAATCTTCAAGGCCAACGAGAAGATCACACCGCGCAAGGCCAACGCCGCCGGCAAGGATGGGCTCAAGAACGTCATCATCCCGACCGAGGAAATTTTTGGCCGCTTCTCGGCCTATGATCTCATCAACGAGAAGACCGGCGAAATTTACGTCGAGGCGGGCGACGAGATTTCGGCCGAAAATCTCGACCTGATGGACAAGGCCGGGATCGATCGGCTCGACCTGCTCGACATCGACTACATCAACACCGGCCCATGGATTCGCAACACGTTGAAAGTCGACAAGGCCGAAGACGGCGACATGGCGCTGTCTGACATATACCGAGTGATGCGCCCCGGCGAGCCACCGACGCGCGAGACCGCGGACGCGCTGTTCTATGGCCTGTTCTTCGATAGCGAGCGCTACGACCTCAGCGCCGTCGGCCGCGTCAAATTGAACATGCGCCTCGGCCTCGACGCCGAGGACACCGTCACCACCCTGCGCCGCGAGGATATCATCGCGGTCGTGCAGGAACTGGTCAATCTGAAGGACGGCAAGGGCGAGATCGACGACATCGACAACCTCGCCAACCGCCGGGTCCGCTCGGTCGGCGAGCTGCTCGAAAATCAGTATCGCGTCGGACTGTTGCGCATGGAGCGCGCGGTCAAGGAGCGGATGAGCAGCGTCGACGTGTCGACGGTGATGCCCAACGACCTGATCAATGCCAAGCCTGCGGTCGCCGCGGTACGCGAATTCTTCGGATCGTCGCAGCTTTCGCAGTTCATGGACCAGACCAACCCGCTCTCTGAGGTGACTCACAAGCGTCGCGTCTCGGCACTCGGGCCGGGCGGCCTGACCCGCGAGCGCGCTGGTTTTGAAGTCCGCGACGTTCACCCGACGCACTATGGCCGAATCTGCCCGATCGAAACCCCCGAAGGCCCGAACATCGGCCTCATCAATTCGCTCGCCAGCTTCAGTCGGGTCAACAAATACGGCTTCATCGAAACGCCGTACCGCAAGGTCATCGACCATAAGGTGACCGAGGACGTCGTCTATCTGTCGGCGATGGAGGAGGCCAAGCACACCATCGCCCAGGCCAATGCCGAGCTGACCAAGGACGGCAGCTTTGGCGAGGACATCGTATCGAGCCGCCGTTCGGGTGACTTCCTGATGGCGCCCAAAGACAGTATTACGCTGATGGATGTCAGCCCCAAGCAGCTGGTGTCGGTTGCCGCCTCGCTGATCCCGTTCCTGGAAAATGACGACGCCAACCGCGCCCTCATGGGATCGAATATGCAGCGTCAGGCGGTGCCCCTGCTGCAGGCCGACGCGCCGCTGGTCGGCACCGGCATGGAGGAGACCGTCGCGCGCGACTCCGGCGCCGCGATCGCCGCCCGCCGGTCGGGCATCGTCGATCAGGTCGACGCGACCCGCATCGTCGTACGCGTCACCTCCGATCTTCGCGCCGGCGAGTCTGGCGTCGACATCTATACGCTGATGAAGTTCCAGCGCTCGAACCAGAACACCTGCATCAATCAGCGTCCGCTGGTGAAGGTCGGCGATACGGTCGATGCGGGCGAAATCATCGCCGACGGCCCGTCGACCCAGTTCGGCGAGCTTGCGCTCGGCCGCAATGTGCTCGTCGCGTTCATGCCGTGGAACGGCTATAATTATGAGGACTCGATCCTCATCAGCGAGCGCATCGTCAAGGACGACGTGTTTACTTCGATCCACATCGAGGAATTCGAAGTCATGGCCCGTGACACCAAGCTTGGGCCGGAAGACATTACCCGTGACATTCCCAACGTTGGCGAGGAAGCGCTGCGCAACCTCGACGAGGCAGGCATCGTCTACATCGGCGCCGAGGTCGAGCCGGGCGACATATTGTGCGGCAAAATCACGCCCAAGGGCGAGAGCCCGATGACGCCGGAGGAGAAACTGCTCCGCGCCATCTTCGGCGAAAAGGCGTCGGACGTGCGCGACACGTCGCTGCGCCTGCCCCCCGGGGTTGCTGGAACGGTGGTCGAAGTGCGCGTGTTCAATCGTCACGGCATCGACATCGACGACCGTACCCGCGCCATCCAGACCGAGGAGAAGGAGCGGCTGAAAAAGGACGCCGACGACGAAAAGGGCATCCTCAACCGTGCCACTTTCTCGCGTCTGAAGGACATGCTTCTACGGCAGGTAGCGACCGCCGCGCCCAAGTCGATCAAGAAGGGTGCGACGATCGACGAGGCGATACTCGACGCGACCGAAAAGCACGAATGGTGGAAGATCGCGGTCAAGGACGACAAGAGCCAGGCCAACCTCGAGGCGCTGAAGGCGCAGTATGACGAGGCGACCGGGGTCATCAATCGCAAGTTCGAGGACCGCGTCGAAAAACTGGAGCGCGGCGATGAGCTGCCGCCCGGCGTGCTCAAGATGGCCAAGGTATTCGTCGCGGTGAAGCGCAAACTGCAGCCGGGCGACAAGATGGCCGGCCGCCATGGCAACAAGGGCGTCATCAGCCGCATTCTGCCCAACGAGGACATGCCGTTCCTCGAGGACGGGACACCGGTCGACATAGTCTTGAACCCGCTGGGCGTGCCGTCCCGCATGAACGTCGGGCAGATTTTCGAGACTCATCTCGGCTGGGCCGCGCGCGGCCTCGGCAAGCAGATCCAGGAGATGTTGGACGGCATGCATGCCCGCGGGTCCGAGCTGACCGGCAAGGACGCCAAGGAAATGCGCGTCAAGCTGAAGGACATCTACGGCGACAATTACGCCAAGGACATCGACGGCCGCGACGATGCCAACGTGATGGAGCTGGCCGCCAATCTGGTCGGCGGCATTCCAATGGGCACCCCGGTGTTCGACGGCGCACGCGAGGCCGATGTCACGGCGATGCTGGAGAAGGCCGGCCTCGACAAGTCGGGCCAGGTGACCTTGTTCGACGGCCGCACCGGGGACGCTTTCGACCGCAAGGTGACGGTGGGATACATCTACATGCTCAAGCTGCACCATCTGGTTGACGACAAGATCCACGCCCGCTCGATCGGGCCGTACAGCCTGGTCACCCAGCAGCCGCTGGGCGGCAAGGCCCAGTTCGGCGGCCAGCGCTTCGGCGAGATGGAGGTGTGGGCGCTGCAAGCCTACGGCGCCGCCTACACGCTGCAGGAAATGCTGACGGTGAAGTCGGACGACGTGATCGGCCGGACCAAGGTCTACGAGGCGATCGTCAAGGGCGACGATACGTTCGAGGCGGGCATTCCCGAAAGCTTCAACGTGTTGGTTAAGGAGATGCGCTCGCTCGGCCTCAACGTCGAACTCGATACGACGGTCGATGAGAATGACGAGCCGACCGCGATCGCCGCCGAATAATTGATTTCCCTTACCCCCCAGCCCGGACGGCCGGGGGAGTAGAAGGACATAAAAATGAACGAGCTGACCAACTTCGCCAATCCTGTCGCCAAGCCGGAGACCTTCGACCAGATCAAGATCGGTATCGCTTCGCCCGATAAGATTCGCAGCTGGTCGTTCGGCGAGATCAAGAAGCCTGAGACCATCAACTACCGCACGTTCAAGCCCGAGCGTGACGGGCTGTTCTGCGCGCGCATCTTCGGTCCGATCAAAGATTACGAATGCCTGTGCGGCAAGTATAAGCGCATGAAGTACAAGGGCATCGTGTGCGAAAAATGCGGCGTCGAAGTGACCGTGTCGAAGGTCCGCCGCGAGCGGATGGGTCATATCGAATTGGCCGCGCCGGTCGCGCACATCTGGTTCCTGAAGAGCCTGCCGAGCCGCATCGGCCTGCTGCTCGACATGCAGCTGAAGCAGCTCGAGCGGATTCTCTATTTCGAAAGCTATGTGGTGATCGAGCCGGGCCTGACCCCGCTTGAGAAGTACCAGCTGCTGACCGAGGACGAACTGCTCGCCGCTCAGGATGAATATGGCGAGGATGCCTTCTCCGCCGGGATCGGCGCCGAAGCGGTTAAGCATATGCTGGTCGACCTCGACCTCGAAGGCGAGCGTAAGGAGCTGCTCGACGAGCTCGCGGTGACCAAATCGGAATTGAAGCCGAAGAAGATCATCAAACGGCTGAAAGTTGTCGAGAGCTTCATCGATTCGGGCAATAAGCCCGAGTGGATGATCCTCGAAGTGATCCCGGTCATCCCGCCCGAGCTTCGCCCGCTGGTGCCGCTAGACGGCGGCCGTTTCGCGACGTCCGATCTCAACGATCTCTATCGCCGGGTGATCAACCGCAACAACCGCCTGAAACGGCTGATGGAACTGCGCGCGCCGGACATCATCGTCCGCAACGAAAAGCGCATGCTTCAGGAGGCGGTCGACGCCTTGTTCGACAACGGCCGGCGCGGCCGCACCATTACCGGCGCCAACAAGCGTCCGCTCAAGTCGCTGTCCGACATGCTCAAGGGCAAGCAGGGCCGTTTCCGCCAGAACCTGCTCGGCAAGCGGGTCGACTATTCGGGCCGTTCGGTGATCGTTACCGGTCCTGAGCTCAAACTTCACCAGTGCGGCCTGCCGAAGAAGATGGCGCTCGAACTGTTCAAGCCGTTCATATACTCGCGCCTTGACGCCAAGGGTCTGTCGATGACCCTCAAGCAGGCCAAGAAGTGGGTCGAAAAAGAGCGCAAGGAAGTGTGGGACATCCTCGACGAGGTGATCCGCGAGCATCCGGTGCTGCTCAACCGCGCGCCGACGCTTCACCGCCTCGGCATCCAGGCGTTCGAGCCGGTGCTGATCGAGGGCAAGGCGATCCAGCTTCACCCGCTGGTCTGTTCTGCGTTCAATGCCGATTTCGACGGCGACCAGATGGCGGTGCACGTCCCGCTCAGCCTCGAAGCGCAGCTCGAAGCGCGCGTGCTGATGATGAGCACCAACAACATCCTCTCGCCCGCCAACGGCAAGCCGATCATCGTGCCGTCGCAGGACATGGTGCTGGGACTTTATTATCTGTCGATGATGAAGGAAAACGAACCCGGCGAAGGATCGCTGTTGGCCGGAATGGATGAGGTCCACGCCGCCTTGAACGCCAAGGCGGTGACGCTCCACACCAAGATCACCAGCCGCGTGCCCCAGACTAACGAGGCGGGCGAACAATATATGATGCGGGTCGAGACGACGCCCGGTCGGATGCTGTTGGGCGAGACTCTGCCGCAGAGCCACAAGGTACCTTTCGAGACCGTCAACCGCTTGCTGACCAAGAAGGAGATCGGCGACGTCATCGACACCGTCTATCGCCACACTGGTCAAAAGGAGACGGTGCTGTTCGCCGATGCCATCATGGGCCTTGGCTTCCGCCACGCGTTCAAGGCCGGCATCAGCTTCGGCAAGGACGACATGGTCATCCCCGGCACCAAGGTCGGGTTGGTCGACGAGACCCGCGCGCTGGTGAAGGACTATGAGCAGCAGTATCAGGACGGCCTCATCACCCAGCAGGAAAAGTACAACAAGGTGATCGACGCCTGGTCGCGCTGCGGCGACCGCGTGGCGAGCGAGATGATGAAGGAAATCTCGTCAGTTAAGAAAGGCGAGGACGGCCGCGAGGCGCCGATCAACTCGATCTACATGATGGCCCACTCGGGCGCTCGTGGCAGCCAGGCGCAGATCAAGCAGCTGGCCGGTATGCGTGGCCTGATGGCCAAGCCGTCGGGAGAGATTATCGAAACGCCGATCATCTCCAACTTCAAGGAGGGCCTGACCGTCCTTGAATATTTCAACTCGACCCACGGCGCCCGCAAGGGTCTTGCCGATACCGCACTCAAGACGGCCAACTCGGGTTATCTGACCCGCCGCCTGGTCGACGTCAGCCAGGACGCGGTGATCATCGAGGAAGATTGCGGCACCGACCGTGCACTCGAAATGCGCGCGATCGTCCAGGGCGGCGCGGTCATCGCGTCGCTCGCCGACCGCGTGCTCGGCCGCACCACCGCCGAAGACTTGATCGACGCCAAGACTAACGAGGTGATGATCCCCGAGGGCACCTTGCTCGACGAGCCCATGGTCGCCCAGCTGGAGACGATGGGGCTGCAGGGCATCAAGATTCGCTCGCCGTTGATCTGCGCCTCGAAGCAGGGCGTCTGCGCCAAATGCTACGGGCGCGATCTTGCCCGCGGCACGCCGGTCAACATCGGCGAAGCGGTCGGGGTGATCGCGGCGCAATCGATCGGCGAACCCGGCACCCAGCTGACGATGCGGACCTTCCACATCGGCGGTGCGGCCCAGCTCAACGAGCAGTCGAACCTCGAGGCGCCGGTCGACGGCACGGTCGAGCTACGCGACATGCCCACGATCACCGATCCGCGCGGGCGGCATGTCTCGCTATCCCGCTCGGGCGAAATCGCAATCCTCGACATGGACGGGCGCGAGCTGTCGACGCACCGCATCCCCTACGGTGCGCATTTGCTATGCCAGAACGGACATATCGTTTCGCGCGGCGACCGCATCGCCGAATGGGATCCCTCGTTCAGCCCGGTAATTACCGAGCGCGCCGGCCAGGTGAAGTATCAGGACATCATCGACAACCGCACACTGTCCGAACAGACCGATGAGTCGACCGGTATTACCCAGCGAGTGTTGACCGACGATCTCGCCAAGTCGAAAAAGGAAGACCTGCGGCCCCGCCTCACCCTGCTGGGCGAGGACGCGGCGGAGGCAGCGCTTTATCGCCTGCTTCCGGGTGCCATCATCGCGGTCGAGGACGGCGCCACCGTGGAAGCCGGTGAAGTGCTCGCCCGCATGCCGCGCGAAGCCGCCAAGACGCGCGACATCACCGGCGGCCTGCCACGCGTCGCCGAGCTGTTCGAGGCGCGCAAGCCCAAGGAAAACGCGATCATCGCCAAAGTCTCGGGCAAGGTCAGCTTCAAAAAGGATTATAAGGCCAAGCGCAAGATTGCCATCGTCCCCGACGATGGGTCGGATCCGGTCGAATATCTGGTCCCCAAGTCGAAGGTCATCGACGTGCAGGAAGGCGATTACGTCAAGCGCGGCGACAACCTGGTCGGCGGGTCGCCCGATCCGCATGACATCCTGGAAGTCCTGGGCGTGGAAGCGCTTGCCGAATATCTCGTTAGCGAGATTCAGGAAGTCTATCGGCTGCAAGGCGTGAAGATCAACGACAAGCACATCGAGGTGATCGTTCGCCAGATGCTGCAGAAGGTCGAGATCACCGACGGCGGCGACACGGTGCTACTGGCCGGCGAACAAGTCGATCGCGAGGAGATGGACGACATCAACTCAAAGCTGACCGGCAAGAACAAGAAGTTCGCCGAAGGCCGTCCGGTCCTGCTCGGCATCACCAAGGCGAGCCTGCAGACCCGCAGCTTCATCTCGGCCGCTTCGTTCCAGGAGACGACGCGGGTGCTGACCGAAGCGTCGGTCCAGGGCAAGATCGATACGCTCAATGGCCTTAAGGAAAATGTCATCGTTGGCCGCCTCATCCCGGCGGGCACCGGCGCGGGCATGAACCGCATGCGTATCGCCGCCTCAAGCCGGGACGCCGCGCTCCGCGCCCAGCAGCGCAAGTTGCAGGAAGCACTGATCTCACCTGACTCGGCCGCGGAAGAACATGCCGCGGAGCTGGCCCAGAGTCCGCGCGACGCCAGCGCCTCCGGGCCCGATCCGCTGGCCAAGGTCACCCCTTCGGGCGAAGGCACCGACGCCGACGCGGGCGATTATTTGGAAAGCTGAGAGAAACCCATCAGCCCTTGGGGCAATGGTCATCAAAAAGCCCCGCTGGCAGCGATGCCGGCGGGGCTTTTCTTAGTTCGGTAGCGCTTTACTTGTTAATCGCATTTTCGGTCGCATTGGCGGCTGACCCGAGGTCCTCACCAGCACCACGAACCGTGTTGCACGCCGCAATTGCGAACGTGCCGGCAATCAGTAATAGCGTCGAAACCTTACGAACCATGGTCACTCCTCCTTGAACAGGCGACGTGACCATGGCTCAAATCAGGTAGCGTTGTCGACCGCGTTCGCTGCCGAATTGACGTCCTTGGCCGCACCACGAACGGTGTTGCACGCGGCCATCGCCAAGCTGCCCCCGATGAGGGCGAGAGTCACTATCTTGCGGATCATGATGTTTTCTCCTGTCAATCCTCTGAACGAACGCCGAACCGCGCCGTTGGTGCCATCACGCAGGCGAAATGTTTTTAAACCGCGACGGGCGCAGCGATATGCGGATCGGGCGCATAGCCCTCGATCAGGAAATCTTCGGGCACATAGCCGTCGATCGGCTGCCCGCGATCTTTAAGGATCAGGGTAGGCAGCGCTCGTGGCTTGCGTGACAGTTG
>NZ_JACDDV010000057.1 GCF_013816785.1 Sphingomonas sp.
TCGATTTCCGGCTGCGCGGCGAATATGTGCGGCAGACGATCGACAATCCGCAAGCCAGTTTCCCGACCGCCAGCGTCGCGCTCGAGGCCGCTTTCCCTGACCGCTTTCAGCGCGATGGCGCCGGCAATCTCATCCGCGTCGATTTGCGCCCAGTCAACTTTCAGAAATCACGGCGCGATACGCTCCGGCTCGGGTTCGATTTCACCAAGCCGCTCAAGTCGCAACCGCCGTCGCAGGCGGCGATCGCGTCGTTCCGCCAGCGGTCCGCCGCTCAGACACAGTCGCCAGGCACCCCACCGTCGCCTCCGCCGACCGAAGGCAGCGCAGTCGCGGAGGGGGACCCGGGCGGCGGTCGCGGCTTCGGCCGAGGCGGCGGTGGCGGTGGCCGTTTCGGCGGAGGCCGCAACGGCGGGCGGCTGACCTTTTCGCTGACCGATACGATCACGCTCACCGACAAGGTGACCATCGCCGACGGCCTGCCCGCCCTCGATTATCTCGACGGCGAAGCGTCTGGCGGCCTGGGCGGTCGGCCGCGACACGAGGTGCGGGCCGAAGCCGGCTATTTCAACAACGGCCTCGGCGCGCGGGTTCAGGCCAATTGGCGCAGCGCGACACGGGTCGAGAGCAATGCCGGCGACCTCCGCTTCTCCTCCTACGGCACGTTGGACCTCAAACTGTTCGCCAATCTCGGTGAGCGCTTCGACCTCATCGCCAAGCACCCGTTCTTGCGGGGCACGTCGCTGCAGTTCAACATCGACAATGTCTTCAACGGCCGGCCCAAGGTGCGCGGCGGCGACGGGCTGACGCCGCTCAGCTACCAGCCCGACCTGATCGAGCCGATCGGCCGGACGGCCGGCCTGACCTTCCGCAAATTGTTCATCCCCGCCCGCTTCTTCCAGCGCGGCGGCGGCCGGAGACGCACTGGCAACTAGGTTTTCTGCGCCTTCGCGATCGAATCGAGGACCACCTTCTGCGCGGCGGCGGCATCGCCCCATTTGCCGACCCGGACCCATTTCTCGGGCTCCAGGTCCTTGTAGTGGGTGAAGAAATGCTCGATTTGCTGCATCACGATCGGCGGCAGATGCTCGCCTTCCGACACGCCGGCATAATAGGGGCTCGTCGAGGTTTCGGGCACCGCCAGCAATTTCTCATCGCCGCCCGCTTCGTCCTCCAGGAACAGCACTGCCACCGGGCGCGCGCGGATCACCGAGCCGGGCATCAATGGCCAGCGAGTCATCACCAGGCAGTCGAGCGGGTCGCCGTCGTCGCACAAAGTCTGCGGGATGAAGCCGTAATTGGCCGGATAGCGCATCGGCGTGTGAAGGATGCGGTCGACGAAGATCGCCCCGCTCACCTTGTCGAACTCATACTTCACCGGTTCGCCGCCGATCGGCACTTCGATGAGCACATTGATGCTGTGCGGGGGATTGGAGCCCGCGGGAATCAGGTCGATGTTCATGATGGCGCCGCCCTTAGCCGCCCGCGCGGCATTGGCAAAGCTCTTCGCGTCAACGCGGCTTCAGCAGCCGGTCGAGTGGTCCTTCGCCCTTGCCGACCTTTTCGAAGCGCGGATAGCGATGCCCGCCGTTCCAGCGAATCTCGACCGGCCGCACTTCCTCGCCGCGCTTGGTGATAAGGCGAATCGGCTGGTTGCCGCCTTTCGCGGCGACGATCGCGTCCTTCAGCACATCGTCGCTGTAGGTGTGGCCATCGACCGAGACGATTGTCTGCCCGACCGTCAGGCCGGCGACAAACGCCGGCGAGCCCCACAGGACCGAGGCAACCTTGGCCTCTTTGCCGACCGACAGTCCGAGCGAGTAGGTGAAGTCGGCCGCCTCGCGCGCCTTGAAAAACGCCTTGGCGGCGGCGGTCGGGGTGTCGGTGTAGGCAAGGCGATAACCCGAGCGGGTGAAGCCGGCGAGCGGCGCATTGGTCGAGGTGCCGTCGAGCCGCTGCCTGAGATGCGTCGACCAGTCATAGGGATAGACGCGGTTCAGCGTCGCTACGATGTCGTCGAACGTGTAGGTGACCTCGCCATAATCGCCGTCGTTGATGCCGAAGAAGGCGCGAGCGAAATCGTCCATACCGCGCTTGCCGCCGGTGCCCTCGCGGATGATGGCGTCGGCTTCGGTCCAGATCAGCAGGCCTTCGTTGTAATAATCCTCCGACCGCTGGAAGCTGGCCCAGCCCTTGGGCCGCCGCGCCGAGATAATCGGGTCGTTGGTGGTGTCGATAAGCGGGCGCCACTGCCGCCCGGGCAACGTGTCGAGCCCAGCGGCGATCACGGCCAGCTTGTCGAGCACCTCCTGCTTGGTCGACAGGCCCGAGCGCGCTTCGAGCACATAGCCCCAGAATTGGGTCTGCCCTTCGTAAACCCACAGCAAGCTGTCGCGCATCGGCGTCTTGAAATCGGGCGTCCACAAATCGGCACCGCGGCGGAACTTGCCGTTCCAGCTATGGGTAAATTCGTGCGGCAGGAGGTTGTGGTCGGCGAGGCTCGCCTGCCAGTCGATGAAATAGCCCGGCTCATTCTGATTCTCGCTGCTGCGGTGATGCTCCAGCCCGATCCCGCCCATCCGGTCGGTGACCGCGTGGAGGAAATCATAATGGTCGAAGTGGCGCGCGCCGAACAATTTCACCGCCTGGTCGGCGAGGTTGCGGTGCTTGGCGAGGACGGCAGGCGGGATCGCCAATTCCTTGGCGCTATCGGCGAAGCTGTTGAGCGTCACGCCATGGCCAAGGTCATCGGCGCGGAAATATTTGCCGGCGAATACCGGCGAATCCTGCAGCACCTCATAATTGACCTGGCCGTAATCGATCCGGCCGCCCGCGCTTGCTGTCGGGCGGAGCGCGGTCGCGGCGCGCCATCCGGCGGGAATGGTCAGGCTGGCGATGATCGGGATGCGGCGGGTGAAATAGCCGGCCGGATAGAGCGATACCGCCTCCCACTGGATGTTCATCATTTCGCGGGTGACGGTGATCCGGCCCTGGTCGGCGGCGGTCGCAGACAGATGGACGAAACGCGCCTCTATCTCGCCAACTCCGACGGGCACGTCGACATGGAAGGCGTAGGGGTCGACCGGGTCGCGCCGCCAGGCGATCGGCTTGCTGCCGGCGCTGATCTCGAGCCCCGCCAGCTTTTCGATTGCGCCGCGCGGGGCATGGTTGCCGGGCAGCCATTGCGGCAAGAGCAGTACCAGCGACCCCGGCCCGGCGACCGGGATCGTCTCGCGCACCTTGACGATGCCGCGGTCGAGGTCGGTCGCCTCGACGGAAAGCCGGATCGTGCCGGGATAGGCGACATCCTGCGCGACCGGGATGGTGCTGGCGATCGGCACCGGCTGCGGCGCGCTGTTGGCGGCCATGAGGAAGGGAAGGGTGAGGCTGAGCGCAAGCGCGCGAAAGAGACTGGACATGGACCCTGGCTAGCCTTCGCTTTTGCGTCACGCTAGGGGCTGGACCATCCGTATGTCGAAAATCGATACCCCTCAGCCCATTCGCGGCACCCAGAGCCTGATCGGCGAGGAGGCCGACCGTTTCCACGCGGTGATCGCTGCGTTCGACCGCGTGCGGCGCCTCTACGGGTTCAAGCGGATCGAAGTGCCGGTGATCGAGCCGACCGCGGTGTTCGCGCGTACGATGGGCGAGACGACCGACGTCGTGTCGAAGGAAATGTATTCGTTCGAGGATCGCTCGGGCGACTCGATCACGCTCAGGCCCGAATTCACGGCGGGGATCGCGCGCGCCTATTTGAGCGAGGGCTGGCAGCAGTTCGCGCCGCTTAAGGTCGCGACCCACGGCCCCGCGTTCCGCTACGAGCGGCCGCAAAAGGGCCGCTTCCGGCAGTTCCACCAACTCGACGCGGAAATCATCGGCGCTTCGGAACCACAGGCCGACGTCGAAGTGATCGCCTTGGGTGCGCAACTCCTGGCCGAACTTGGCATCGAGGGCGTCATCCTCAAGCTCAACACGCTCGGCGATCCGGCGACGCGCGCGGCGTGGCGCGATGCGCTGTTCGAGCATTTTTCGGCGCGGCGCCGCGACCTCAGCGAGGAGAGTCGCGAGCGGCTCGACCGCAATCCGCTGCGGATCCTCGACAGCAAGGCGCATGGCGACTGGCCGATCGCGGATAGCGCCCCGGCGATCGATGACTTTTTGACAGCCGAAGCGAGCGACTTCTTCGCCGCGGTCACCGCCGGGCTCGCCGCCGCCGGGGTCGCCTGGGAGCGCGCGCCGCGACTGGTGCGCGGGCTCGACTATTACCGCCACACCGCGTTCGAATTCATCACCGACCGGCTGGGTTCGCAGGGCACGGTGATTGCCGGTGGCCGCTACGACGGCCTGATCGAATCGCTCGGCGGCCCACACACGCCGGCGATCGGATGGGCGGCGGGGATCGAGCGGCTGGCGATGATGATCGACGCGCCGGCGGACGAGGTGGCTGAAATCGCTGTCATCCCCTCGAGCGATGAATTTTCGGCCAAAGCGTTCACGGTGGTGAGCATCCTGCGCAATGCCGGGTTGCGGACCGACATGGCGCTGCGCGGCTCGGCCAAGCGGCGGTCGGAACTGGCGCGCAAAAGCGGGGCTCGGTCGATCCTCTACGTTCGCGCCGCGGATGACTCGATGGGCGAATTCTATCTCAACGCGTCGGGCCTGCCGGGCGACGAGTTTGAACAGCTCGCTCGCCGGATCGGTGATGCGGTCGGTACGCGCTTCATGGTGTCCGGCCTGACGCGATGACCGGAATCTCGCTCGACCGGATTGTCTCGATTGAGACGAAGAAGCACGACATTGCCGAAGCGATGGCCGCACCTTACCTCGCGCCCGAGGAATTCGTGCGCCTGTCGAAGGAATATGCCCAGGTCGAACCGGTTGCCGCGGCGGCGCGCGAAGTGCGGCGGTTGCGCGCCGAGCTCGAGGTGCTGACCGGCCTCGCCGCCGACGCCAGTGCCGAAGCCGAACTGAAGGAAATGGCGGCCATTGAAGCCGAGGACATCCGCCACAAGCTGCCGATGGCCGAGCGTGCGCTGGCGCTCAAGCTGCTGCCCCGCGACAGCGCCGACGAGCGCGCCGCGATGCTCGAAGTGCGCGCCGGGACCGGCGGCGACGAGGCGGCGCTGTTCGCCGGCGATCTGCTGCGCATGTATCAGCGTTTTGCGGAGGAATGCGGCTGGAAGTTCGAGCTGATTAGCGCGTCGCCGTCCGATGTCGGCGGCTATAAGGAAGCGGTCGCCTCCATCAATGGCACCGGCGTGTTCGCGCGGCTGAAGTTCGAAAGCGGCGTCCACCGCGTCCAGCGCGTCCCTGCGACCGAAAGCGGCGGGCGGATCCATACGTCGGCGGCAACGGTCGCGGTGCTGCCTGAAGCCGAGGAAGTCGACGTCCATATCAACGACGGCGACTTGCGCATCGACGTCTACCGTTCGTCGGGACCGGGCGGGCAGTCGGTCAACACCACCGACAGCGCGGTCCGCATCACCCATTTGCCGTCCGGTCTGGTCGTCATCCAGCAGGACGAGAAGAGCCAGCACAAGAACAAGGCCAAGGCTCTCAAAGTGCTGCGCACCCGTCTGTTCGAACTGGAGCGTTCGCGGCTCGCCAATGAGCGCGCCGGGGCGCGCAAGTCGATGGTCGGATCGGGCGATCGGTCGGAGCGGATTCGCACCTATAATTTCCCGCAAGGGCGCGTCACCGACCATCGCATCAACCTGACGCTGCACAAGCTGGATGCGATCCTCGAAGGGCCGGGCCTCGCCGAGCTGACCGACGCGTTAATCGCCGAAGACGAGGCGGAGCGGCTGTCTGGCCTGGATGACGCTTAATCTCCCCTCCCTCGAGAGGGAGGGGTGGACGTGACCCAATTATCGCGCGCGTTATCGCGCGCCACCGAATTCCTGTCCGCGACCAGCGACACGCCGCGGCTCGATGCCGAGCTGCTGATGGCCGCCGCGCTTGGCATCGGCCGCGACCGGTTGATCCTTGACCCGCCCAAAGGCGAAGTGCCCGCCACCTTCTCCGCGTTTGTCGAGCGACGCGGCGCGGACGAGCCGGTCGCCTACATCACCGGCCAGCGTGCGTTCTGGACGATCGATCTGGAGGTCGGCCCCGGCGCGCTCGTACCCCGGCCTGACAGCGAGACATTGATCGCTGCCGCAGTCGAGCATTTCGCCGGAACTTCGGGCCCCAAGCGCATCCTTGATCTCGGTACCGGGCCGGGCACCCTGCTGCTCGCCGCGCTCGACGAATGGCCGGCGGCGACCGGGCTCGGAATCGACGCCTCGCCAATCGCGCTCGGCTACGCCCAGCGCAACGCCGAGCGGCTCGGCCTGTCGGGGCGCGCGGCGCTGCAGCTTGGCGACTGGGGACGCGACGTCCGCCAGCGCTTCGACCTCATTCTCTGTAACCCGCCCTATGTCGCCGCCGAGGCCGATCTGGGACCCGGAGTTGCCGAGTATGAGCCGGCCGAGGCGCTGTTCGCCGGCGCCGATGGGCTCGACGACTATCGCCGCCTCGCGCCCCAGGTCGGGCGGCTGCTCGCCCCGGGCGGCCTAGCGGCGATCGAGATTGGTTCCGACCAGGCCGGCAGCGCCGCCGCCCTATTCACCGTGGCGGGCCATCGACCGGTGCTGGCCAACGACCTTGGCGGCAGGCCGCGCGCCTTGCTGATTACCGTCTGACACGAAAAGGCTTGGAGTTTAGCCTCTTGGCCATTACATCGGGGGTCAGGGACGGGGCTGCTTCCACCAAAAAGCGATGCGCCCCCGCCGCCGACCCCCGACGAAAAACGCCGCGCCGACGCACTCTTGAGACAGCGTCTACCGGCAAGGGAGGGTCGACCAGCGCCAGTGGGCGCGGGCCGGCCCGCCGCGACGGGACCATATGCTTCCGCGAAAGGGAAGATTTCGGGCGCACACTTGATGGGCGCCAGTGCGACAGGGAACCTGTATTTTGATCAACAACCGTCAGGGCGGCCGTCGTCGTGGTCGCGGTGGACAGCGTCCTCAGGGAATGTCCGGTAATAGCGGCAACAATGCCCGCGACAATCGGCAGCGCGGCAACGCTGCCCAGCTCCTCGAAAAATACAAGAGCATGGCGCGCGATTCGCAGCTTGCCGGGGATCGCGTCCAAACCGAATATTACCTCCAGTTCGCGGACCATTATTTCCGCGTGCTCGAGGACACCCGCTCGCGTTTTGACGAGCAGCAATCGAACCCGTCGAACCGCGGTCGCCGCCCCGACGAGGAAGAAGACTTCGACGGCGACGACGACATCACTGCGACCGACAACGAAGGCGAGGGCGAAGGCGACGATGACGGAGATATCCGCCAGGCGCCACGCCGTGACCAGCAGCGACCCAATCGCGATCGTTATGCCGAGCGGCCCGAGCGCGTCGAACGCCCGGAGCGTGCCGAACGCAACGATCGTCCGCAGCGCGACGATCGTCCGCAGCGCGACCGCACCAACGGCAACCGCAGCGACACGGTCGAGGAGGAGCGAATTTCGCTTGGCGTACTCCCCCCGGCGATTGGCACGGTCAGCGACGAGAGCGAGACCGACGATGTGCCCAAGCCACGCCGCCGGACCCGCAAACCGCGCACCGACGAAGGCGATGAGATCGCTCCGGCCGCCTGAACAACCGGCAGATGTAAATCAGGACAAGGGCGGTGGGAGCGATCCTGCCGCTTTTTTCTTTTTGCCGCACCGGTGCGGTTGTCACGAAATTGAAACGATCGAGTCACGAACCCGTCGCGGCCCGACCCTAGTGATTTCTCGACGGCGGACGGGGGTGTCCGCCGAAGAGGAACCTTTAAGCCATGAAGACCTTCGCATATGCGGCGAGCGCCGCGGCGCTGCTTTCCATTCCGGCGCTAGCCGATGCGCGCAGCATGCGCGCGGTGGGCTCGTCGACCGTCTATCCGTTCGCCAAGATGGCCGCCGAGCGCGTCGCTCGCGCCAATCCTCGGCTCGGCACGCCGATCATCGAATCGACCGGCACCGGCGCCGGCTTCAAACTGTTCTGCGCCGGCGTCGGCGAGCGCTTTCCCGATGTGTCCAACGCATCGCGCCGGATGAAGGCCAAGGAAGCCGCGCAGTGCGTCGCCAACGGCGTCAAGGAAGTCACCGAGATCCAGATCGGTCTCGACGGTGTCGTCGTTGCCACCGCCATCAGCACCCCGATCGCGGGCATCACTCAGCGCGACCTGTATCTCGCCATCGCCAAGACGCCGTTCGGCAAGCCGAACAAGGCCAAGACGTGGAAAGACGTCAACGCCAAGTTTCCCGCGCTGCCGATCCGCGTTTATGGACCGCCGACGACCTCGGGCACTCGCGATGCGTTAGGCGAATTGCTGATGACCCCGCCGTGCGAAGCCAATCCATCGCTGGCCGCGATGAAGAAGTCCGACGAAGCCCGGTTCAAGGCGATCTGCACCGGCATCCGCACCGACGGCGCCTACATTGAGGCCGGCGAGAATGATAACCTCATCGTCCAGAAGCTGGTCGGCAATCCCGGTACGGTCGGGCTGTTCGGCTACAGCTTCCTCGAGGAAAATACCTCGAAGGTGAAGGGCATCGCGATCAACGGGGTCGCGCCGACCTACCAGACGATTTCGTCGTTCAAATATCCCGGCGCGCGCCCGCTCTATGTCTATGTCAAGAATGCGCACGTCGCCGCCATTCCGGCGATCCGCGCCTTCATCGCCGAGATCACCAAGGAAAGCGCGATCGGTCCGCGTGGCTATATGCTCGCGGGTGGCCTGGTCGCCGCTCCGGCGCCAGTCCGCGCCCGTGCGCAACAGGCTGCGCGCACGCTGACTCCGGTCAAGTTCGCCGAGCTCAAGTAAGCGCTCGGTCATCATCCGTATCAACGATTGATGCGTGCCCGTCGGGGAATATGGGCGCGCATCACCCTCGCCGGGGAGGTGGGGAAAATGGGGCAAAGGAAAATAGACGATGAACCGCATTGCAATCATCCGCGCGTTGCTCGCTGGTAGCGCCTTCATGATGGCCACCGGCGCCTATGCGCAGGACGCCGAGCCGCAACCCGATCCGTCCGATGCAACTGCCGACGCGGCGATCGCCAGCGCGGCGCCGGTCGACGACGCCCAAGCCAAGATCGAGCTGCTTCAGGCGCAGGTCGAAGCGCTCCAGGAATCGCTCGCCCAGGTCCAGGCCAACATGGCCAAGACCGTCCCGACGTGGAAAGGCGCGCCGCTACTAGAGGACAAGGAGGCCGGCTGGTCGTTCAAACCGCGTGGGCGCATCCAGTACGATGCCGGCTATGTCTCCAACCCGGACAATAGTATCGTCACCCGCAACCTCGGCTTCAACACCCGCGCCCGCCGCATCCGCCTAGGCGCGGAGGGCACGATCCCGGGCGGCTTCGGCTACAAGTTCGAAATGGACTATGCCAATGGCGCGGTCGGCTTCGGCGACGTCATCCTGACCTACGCGCCGAAGAATATTCCGCTAAGCTTCGCCATCGGCAACCAGGAAACCAACAACGGCCTTGAGCAGATTACCAGCTCGCGGTTCACCAGTTTTGTCGAGCGCGCCGCGTTTGACGACGCTTTCATCAATACGCGCCGTATCGGTCTCAACATTGGTTACGCCAACAAGGCGGGTGATTTGCGTTTCAACGCGGGCTTGTTCGCCGCCCATTCGATCGATTCGAGCCTCGACAATGACGGCTGGATCGGCGCCGCGCGCGCGGTTTATGCGCCGCTAAAGGGGGCCAACCAACTTCACTTCGGCGTCAATTTCCAGCATCGCGAGTTCCAATCGAACAATGGCGCGACCGTTGCCAGCTCGGCTGGCCAGCCCTCGACCAACCAACTCGCGCGTTATCGTGCCCGTCCCTTCACTCAGCTCACCGATCAGCGCTTCGTCGACACCGGTAATTTCGCGGCCAAGAGCGACAACATCATCGGGCTCGAAGCGGCGGGCATCTTCAAATCGCTGCACCTTGCCGCGGAAGGGCAGTATCTGACGACCAAAGCGTATGGCGCCGGCGACCGGCTCACGACCGATACGTCGGAGCCAAGCGACGTCCTCAATGTGTTCCCCACACCCACCCAATATGTGTCGAACGGCAATCCCAGCTTCTGGGGCGGTTATGTCGAGGCCGGCTATTTCCTGACGGGCGAAACTCGCGGCTACAAGGCCGGCGCATGGGATCGTACCAAGGTGCTCAAACCGTTCAGCAAGGGCGGTATGGGCGCGATCCAGGTCATCGGCCGCGCCGATTATTTGGACCTAGATAGCCGCAAGCTGAAGACTGGCTGCACCAATAATTTCGTGACCGGCTTGACCTGCACCACGGCGAGTTCGCAGCTCGGCAAGGGCGGGACGCAGCTCGGCCTGCTGGCCGGTCTGACGTGGATTCCCGAGGATTATATGCGCGTGCTGCTCAACTACTCGCACGCGTTCATCGAGGGCGGCCCGCTGGCGGCTACGGTCGAACCTACCACGCCTTCTTCGGAGCCAATCGACAAGCGGAAATTTGGCGTCGACACGGTCCAGGCTCGTTTCCAAGTGGACTTCTGAGGAGCTTCTCCCCAGAAGCTGTGCGTACGGAAAGGCCTCCTGCCCTCGGGCGGAGGGCTTTTCTACTTGGCTCAAGCGACAAGTCCGTTTGCCGCGACGGCGCTTACTGGTGGACTATTGTCATCCCCGTCGAACGCCGAGCAGTTGCTGGGCTTTCGTGATCCGCGACTAGTCCGCGTCGACCGGCCTCGGCCGCGCTTGACTGTCCAACGCGACGAAGGTGAACAGGCCGCTGGTTACGTTGATGTCGGTCTGGCCGCGGTCGCGGGTGGCGACCACTTCGATGCGGATCGCCATCGAAGTGCGGCCGACCCTCTCGACCTCGGCATACACAGAGATCAGGTCGCGCAGGTGGATCGGCGAGAGGAACTCCATCCGTTCGATCGCCACCGTCGCCACCGCGCCATTGGCCCGTCGCGAGGCGACGATGCCGGCGGCAATATCCATCTGGGACAACACCCAGCCGCCGAAGATGTGGCCGTTGGCGTTGATATCGCTCGGGCCGGGGACGACCCGTAGCACTGGAATTCGATGGTCGGCGGTCATTCTTTGTCCTTGCAACAGGGTCGGGGGCGTTGCCCTCGCTTCCCTTTGGCCGGGGAAAGTGAGACGTTCAACCCGCGACTCTTGGGAGCAGGCGGACATGACCATCGCGGATATCCTTGGCAGCAAAGGCACTGATGTCGCTACCGTCCCGGCGGGAACCGCGGTCCGCGATGCGGTCGCCCTGCTCGCCGACCGCAAGATCGGCGCGGTCCCGGTGATCGGCGAAGGCGGCATCGCCGGCATTTTTTCCGAACGCGATCTGGTGGGATGTATTTGCGACCATGGCGCGGAGGCGCTCGACTGGCCTGTCGACAAGGTCATGAGCTCACCCGCGGTGACGGTCACTTCCGACACGCCAATCCTGGCCGCGCTGGCGACCATGACCCAGCGCCGGATGCGCCATTTGCCCGTGGTGGAATCGGGCGAGATTCGCGGTATCGTGTCGATCGGCGACCTGGTGAAACACCGGATCGAGCGGATCGAGGCGGAGGCGGAGGCGCTTAGGACCTATATCCAGTCCGCCTGACGGACATCGAAACCGCGGATTTCCGCTACTTTTCTGAAATATGACGAGCTTGCAACGACGGTTTTGAAAAAAGCCGTTGACGCAAATGGGCTCCCCCCATATACGCCCTGTCACAGCAGCGGTGGCGGCCTACTTCGGACCGCCCTCGCTTCGCGCCTCTCTTTGTCGGCATACCGACGCCCGGAACCAACGAACCGGGGGAGCAGGCGCGTCGGCTCTTTGACATTGTTGGTTTAGATGAAGGGACATGTGGGCGGCGGCCCGGTCTCCTGGAACCTCTGGGTTCAGGATGATCGGTCAAATTTATGCCGTTCCTTAATGGTCTTCTGACGGAGCTTGCTCCGGCGGATGGCCAAATGTCCTAATACGCAAACAACACCAGTTTGTATATTTGTGCAGGAACGGCTCCCAGAGATACCGGCCTGCCTGGCTTATTCCAGCCGGGCGGATCGGTCATCAACTTGAGAGTTTGATTCTGGCTCAGAACGAACGCTGGCGGCATGCCTAACACATGCAAGTCGAACGAGACCCCCGTCTTCGGATGGCGGGTCTAGTGGCGCACGGGTGCGTAACGCGTGGGAATCTGCCCTTGGGTTCGGGATAACAGTTGGAAACGACTGCTAATACCGGATGATGACTTCGGTCCAAAGATTTATTGCCCAGGGATGAGCCCGCGTCGGATTAGCTAGTTGGTGAGGTAAAAGCTCACCAAGGCGACGATCCGTAGCTGGTCTGAGAGGATGATCAGCCACACTGGGACTGAGACACGGCCCAGACTCCTACGGGAGGCAGCAGTGGGGAATATTGGACAATGGGCGAAAGCCTGATCCAGCAATGCCGCGTGAGTGATG